>CAYVQU010000022.1:0-42100 GCA_964453155.1 uncultured Anaerolineales bacterium
ATTCTTCCAGACCATTTCAAAAATGGGATCTTATTTTTGCACACCTCCTATGTGTCTCCGCCCTCGTCCCCTATTGCTTTATTTAATCCCGAGTAGGTCAACCTCGAAGACTAAAGTCGCATTCGGGGGAATGACGCCGCCGGCACCTCGGCTGCCGTAACCGAGATTGGCAGGAATTGTTAGTTTACGCTGGCCTCCAACTTTCATCCCGGCGACGCCTTCATCCCAGCCGCGAATGACCATGCCGGCACCGAGAGAGAACTCGAAGGGCTGGTTACGGTCTTTGGACGAGTCGAACTTCGTACCATCAGTTAGCCAGCCGGTGTAATGTACGCTGATGAGATCGCCAGATTTCGCTTCTTGGCCGTCGCCGACGACCAGGTCTTCATACTGTAATCCAGAACTTGTGGTTACCATATTGGGGTTATCCTCACTTATGATTGGGGATTGGGGGAACAACCGATCCCGGTTGATGGCGACCAAGGTCGCCAAGATTAGCACGATCAGGATGATCGCACCGATCCATTGCTTACGTTTTCTCGCAGCCCGGGCCGCCCGGCGCTGCATTCGAACAGATTGAGTCATGCATATTCTCCTAAAAAAATAACCGGGGCATTTTACCATGAGCCCGTCTGAATACGGTAATTTGGGCTATAATTTGGTCGAATTCTGAATGAAAGGATATTTGACCTGTGAAATTTCTCAATAACTTACGAAAAATATTTACTCCCCCAAGCGATGATCGAAATTACTGGTTTTATGTCAAGTGTGATCATTGTGGAGAAGTACTGAAGGGGCGGATTGATCTCCATAATCATCTCAGCATCCAGTACGGTGAAGGGCGCGCCAAGCAAACTTATTATTGTCGTAAAGTATTGATCGGCAGTAATCGCTGTTATCGCCAGATTGAAACTGAGTTTACGTTCGACGGCAGTCGAAAATTGATGGATCAGCAAATTAAAGGGGGGAAATTCGCGGCAGAAGATGATTTTGTTGGGTAAAGGAATGGCAAAATATTCGCTAAACGCAAAGACCGCAGAGATAAAATTTTAGATCTCTGCGGTCTTTGCGCTCCCAGCTGTAAATGGTTACCGTTGCTTCCAAATTGTGAAGTCTTTTAGCGACGATTCCCCAATAAATTCTTTCAGAATGGAGTTTGTCGGGATCAAATCTAAATCTGTGGGGATAAACCATTCCAGGAAGGTCAGGAGGCGTTTGGCTTCGACGTGTTCGCGAGTGCCAAATGGAACCTGGCGAAGCAGGGGTTCTGCAGACTTTTTCAGAGCTGCCAACTCATAAACCAGGGCAGAGTTGAACATCACGTCGGCGTTGGTTTGGTATGGGAAAATATAGCGTTTCTCACCCCGGCGGACAGATTCCCAGCGGCCAATGGTATCTTGGGCTGAATAACCCCGCTCGCGGGCATCGCGCACGATGCGCCGAATTAAGCGGGTATCGGTGGTGGAGACCCGATTGTGGTGATCCAGGTTCAGTTGGGTCAGCGCCGAAGCGTAAATGCGGAAGGTCATCTCCCTCGGGATGGAAGGAGTCAATTCGGGGTTCAAGCCGTGAATTCCCTCCAGAATGATGATCTGACCGGGGTGCAGGTGGACAATTTCACCGGGTTCGCTGCAACCTTTCTTAAAGTCAAAATGGGGGAGTTGGACTTGTTTCCCGGCGATCAAAGCCTGTAAATCTTGACTTAGTTGGGCCGTGTTGACGGCTTTAATATTCTCAAAATCGAATTCACCGTTTTCATCCCGGGGGGTTAATTCTCGATTGACAAAATAATTATCCATTTCCATAGGGAAGGGGGAAATGCCCCGGGCTAGGAGTTGGATTGATAGCCGTTTTGAGAAGGTAGTCTTTCCTGATGATGATGGACCCGCGATTAGTATCACTCGGATTTGATTTTGCTTTTCGGCGATCATCCCTGCAATTTCAGCGATCCGTTGTTCATGCAGGGCTTCCGAAACCATCACCACTTCGCCCATCCGGTTTTCCTTCAAAGCATCATTGAGCGCGCCGACGGTGTCAATCTCCAGGCGGGTTAACCAATCGCCATACTGCTGAAATGTATCCAGCAGGGCGGCTGGATCGGTGGGGGGCAGTAACTCGGTTGGCTTATGCCGCCGAGGGAAGCGCATGATAAATCCGCCTTCGTAAGCGAGTAGGTCAAACCATTTAAGATATCCGGTAGAGGGCACCATGTAGCCATGGTGATAGTCCTTGTGCTCCCCCAAGGAATACATGATGAGATGAGCTTTGCGGCGGTGCTTGAGCAAATTGATCTTATCGGTATAACCTTTTTCTTCGAAGTAGGCGATTGCTTCCTCAAGAGGGTAAGATTTTCGAGTTAAAGGATGGTCATCGGCAATCAATTCTCGCATCCGTTCTTCAAGCCGTTCTACTTCACCTGATGACAGCGGCATGCGTTGATAAACCTGACAGAAAAACCCCCCTGAAGATACGGAATGATCGATCGTCAACAGTGCATTCGGAAATAGCTCGTGAAACGCAACTTCTAGTAAAAATGTCAGGGAGCGGCGGTAAATTCGCATCCCATCGGCAAACCGCATCGAGACGATCGACACGTGTGACTCATGGGTGATCGGGTAGGTTAACTCCCGGAGTTGATGGTTGACGATCGCGCCGACCATGGGAGTCATCGTCGGATCATCGACCAGTTTTAGAAACTCTCCAACTGCCGCGCCGCGCGGGCCTGAGATTACTTTGCCATCGGGCATTATGATTTCTACTGTTGGGCGTTGCTGTACTAATTGGTATTGATTTTCATTTTTCATTGGATTCTTTCTTTATCGGGATTATTAAGTGCGTGTCGGTTCGTGTTTTGAAATAAAACTGTAAAATTAACCGCCACGCCTGAGCAGTTTTCGGTTAGAGCTGGTATTCTAGTTCAAAATTCTTTCCGAAAACTGCTTAACTGCTATTTTATCACTACCCTGAATCTAACCAATCATTTATGCGCGGTTTGGTTGAGATTTGATAAAATAAGATAATAAATATCAAAATAATCAAAAATATCGTCAACTTCAAAGGATACTAAACATGAAAATAGCAGATATTCTTTCAACGAAAAGCGGCCCGGTTATTACGATCCAACCAAATCAAACCATCAAAGTCGCGGTTGATTTATTAGAGCAGCATAATATCGGCGGGTTAGTCGTTCTTGATAGCCAGAAGAAAATCATAGGGATTCTGACTGAACGTGATCTCATTCGGTATGCTGCTGGTGAGCGGCCGGAATTTTCAACCCCCGTGCAAGCGGTTATGACCACCCAAGTAATCGTCGGATCGTCTCATGATGACATCAATACAGTCGCCCACACCATGACAGAAAAACGATTCCGACATCTTCCTATTGTTGAGCGGAACGAGTTAATTGGGATCGTAACCATTGGCGATATTGTTAAAGCGCAACGCGACCGCTATGAAGGCGAAATTCATACCTTACATATGCAGATAGCGGCCGATCTTGAGTAATGCCCATGAATGCAACCCAAAAGCAAAATCGAAAACTGCGGGTCGCCATCATCGGAGCCGGACCGGCTGGGTTTTATACTG
This sequence comes from uncultured Anaerolineales bacterium, assembly GCA_964453155.1. Taxonomy (GTDB): domain Bacteria; phylum Chloroflexota; class Anaerolineae; order Anaerolineales; family UBA11858; genus CAYVQU01. The sequence goes on from CAYVQU010000022.1 coordinate 3,586, forward strand.
CCGGTCAACTATTTAAACATAAGGGGCTGGATATCGAAGTCGATATGTACGAAAGATTACCGACTCCCTATGGTTTGGTTCGCGGTGGTGTCGCTCCCGATCACCAGAAAATTAAGTCAGTGACGAAAATTTATGAACGCATTGGTCAGCAGGATCGATTTCGATTTTTTGGATATGTTGAGTTTGGGACCGATATCCGGCTGGCGGATTTGAAACGCCATTATCATCAAATCGTATTTGCAACCGGTGCTCAATTAGGCCGCCAATTGGGTATTCCCGGTTCTGATTTGTTGGGAAGTCATCCGGCCTCAGATTTTGTTGCCTGGTATAACGGCCATCCAGATTATCGCGATTTAGAATTTGATCTTACGCAAGAGCGGGCCGTGGTCATTGGAAATGGAAATGTGGCCATCGATGTGGTGCGAATATTGAGTCACACTCCTGAAGAGTTACACAAAACCGACATCGCTGATTATGCCCTAGACGCCTTGCGGCAAAGCCAGATAAACGAAGTATTTCTTTTAGGGCGCCGGGGTCCAGCCCAGGCCGCCTTCACCCCACCAGAAATTGTGGAGCTGGGAAAACTGAAAAACCTTGATATTTATGTGCCCTCCCCGGAAGCTGAATTAGATCCACTTAGTCAAGCTGAAATGAAATCTAATCCCGATCGGGCTGCCCTTAAAAATATCACCGCAATTCAGGAATATGCCAAAAATAAATTGGGCCATAAACCCCGCCGAGTCAATATTCGCTTTTTGGTTTCGCCAGTTGAAATCCATGGTGATCAAGCTGGTCGGGTGAGTGGTCTTCGTTTAGTGAAAAATGCTCTCGTGAAAAATGAAGTCGGCACATTACGAGCAGAACCAACCGATGAATTTGAAGAAATACCCACCGGATTGGTGTTTCATTCAATTGGGTATCGTGGCAGTGAACTTCAAGGAATCCCATTTAACGGCCGCTGGGGAATAATTCCCAATCAAAAGGGGCGGGTCATTTCTGCCTCGGAAACGCATCTCCCAGGAATTTATACAGTTGGCTGGATAAAACGCGGCCCGACAGGCGTAATTGGTACCAATAAATTGGACGCGATTGAAACTGTAAAAGCCATGCTGGCCGATATTGCCAATAACGAAATCCTGACTCCCGAGTTACCCACTGCCGATGCGGCAGTAAAAATGGTTCAAGCGCGCCAGCCCCAATTTATCTTGTTCACCGATTGGCTGCACCTTGACCGCCTAGAAATTGAGCGGGGAGTTCCTGAAAATCGCCCCCGGATGAAATTTTCGGTTATCGAAGAAATGCTCTCCAATGTGGGCCGTTAAAAGAAAAGCCCCGAGATAATTGATTTACCTCGGGGCTGGGTTTTTAGGTTGGCAGAATTTGCCAGGTACTATTCATCAAGCTCAGGGATCCAACAGCACAACACCAAGTCGCGGGCCGCCTTGACTTCATCTAACCGGCCAAAGGGCGTGTTATGCGGCGCAGTCTGGAGCAATTCGGGATTTTCGTGGGCTTCCTCAGCGATTTTGATCAGAACCTCCACGAAATTATCGAGGGTCTGTTTACTCTCGGTTTCGGTGGGTTCGATCATCAAAGCCTCGGGCACGATCAGCGGGAAGTAATTGGTGGGGGGATGAATGCCGAAATCCATTAAGCGCTTGGAGATATCCAGGGCATGGATATCGGGGGCATCTTCCCAACGACCTTCCATCACAAATTCGTGCATGCAAATCCGATCGTAAGGGATGTGGTAAGTGCCGCGCAGTTTGGCTTGGACATAATTGGCGTTCAGCACTGCGTGTTCAGCAATTTTGAGCAGGCCGTCACCACCGTACATCAAGATGTAGGTGAAAGCTCGCACCAGCATACCAAAGTGACCGTGGAAGGATTTCACCCGGCCAATACTCTGGGCCGGTGATTCCAACCCATAAACCGGCGGCTCGTCTTCTGTGGTTTCCTGAATGATCCCAGCCATTGGACCTGGCAGGAAGTCAGCCAGTTTGGCTGTCACCCCAACTGGACCAGACCCGGGGCCACCACCACCGTGGGGGGTGGAGAAGGTCTTGTGAAGATTGTAGTGCATCACGTCGATGCCCAGATCACCGGGGCGGGAAATCCCCAAAACGGCGTTCAGGTTGGCCCCATCACCGTACACCAGGCCCCCACAATCATGGACCATCTGGCAGACTTCAACGATGTTCTCATCGAACATCCCCAGGGTGTTGGGGTTGGTGATCATGATCCCGGCTAGGGTGTCATCGCACTCGGCTTTGAGTGCTTCCAAGTCGACATTGCCGCGGTCGTCTGACTTAATCTGAACGACTTTCAGACCGCTCATGGCTGAAGTGGCGGGATTGGTCCCATGCGCGGAATCGGGGATCAGCATTTTGACCCGTTTATGATCGCCGCGAGCCTGATGATAGGCGTTCATGATCAGGACCCCGGTCAGCTCGCCATGCGCACCGGCGGCCGGTTGCAGGGTGCAGGCCGCAAATCCGCTGATATCGGAAAGCCATTCTTGGAGCTCATACATCAAGCCAATCGCACCCTGGACGGTCTCAATCGGCTGCAGCGGGTGGATGTGGGCCATCCCAGGGAGCCGGGCGGTTTCTTCGTTGACCTTGGGGTTGTATTTCATCGTGCAGGAACCCAAAGGATAGAAACCCGTATCGACACCATGGTTGAGCTGGGATAAACGGGTAAAGTGGCGAACCACTTCCATTTCTGGGACTTCAGGGAGGGGGAGGATATCGCGCTCCAAACCTTCCGGCAATTTTGCCAACGGAACATCGGGTTCAGGGAAGCGGACACCTTCTCGACCGGGAGCAGAGAGTTCGAAAATGGTAGGTTCAACTTGCTTGGCAGTTGTGATTTCAGTCATGGGGCACCTCCGCCAAAGCCTGGACAAGGAAATCGATTTCTTCTTTGCTGTTCATTTCAGTGACCGCTACCAGCATCTGGTTTTCCAGGCCAGGATAAGCTTTGATCAGCTCGTACCCCCCCAAAATGTCGTTTTGGAGCAGGTAGTCATTGATCTCGGCGACCGGTTGTGGGCATTTGACCGCAAATTCATTAAAGAAGGGAGCTTCGTATGCGAGTTCAAAGCCTTTTAGTTTGGAGATCTCGGTGGCGGCATAATGGGCTTTATGGTAATTGAGTTCCGCCACCCGTCGCATACCGCATTGTCCTAACAAACTCATGTAGACGGCGGCTGCTAAGGCCAGCAATCCCTGGTTAGAGCAAATATTGGAAGTGGCTTTTTCACGCCGGATGTGCTGTTCCCGCGTACTGAGGGTTAGCACGTAGCCGCGCTGCCCGCGACTATCAACGGTCTCGCCGACCAGTCGTCCGGCCATCTTGCGGACATATTTCTGTCGGGTGCAGAAAATTCCCAAATACGGGCCGCCAAAGGCCATCGGGATCCCTAAGGGTTGCCCTTCACCAGTCACAATGTCGGCCCCCATCGCTCCGGGGGTTTTGAGCATTCCTAAAGCCAGGGGGTTAACGTGAATGGCCACCAAAGCTTTGACTGCGTGGGCGGCTTCCACCAGTTGAGTCCAGTCATAAATCCGACCAAAGAAATCGGGGTATTGAACCACAACCAGGCAGGTATCAGCATCAATCAGGTCGATCAAGGCCTCCGGTCCGGAATCGAGGGGGGTGTCTTCCCCGACAATTTGGACCTCGCCCCCTTTAACATAAGTGTGAACTGTTTCTCGATGGTGGGGGTGTACCGAAGGAGACATGATCACTTTTTTGCGTTTGCCTCGGAAATTGGCGTAAGCCATATTAATGGCTTCGGCTACAGCCGTTGCGCCATCATAGTGGGAGGCGTTGGAGACATCCATCCCGGTCAGGGCTGCGATCATGCTTTGATATTCAAAGATGGACTGAAGCGTTCCTTGGGAAATTTCGGGCTGGTAGGGCGTATAGGCGGTAAAAAATTCACCCCGGCGGAGCATAAAATCGATTGCGGTCGGGATGTAATGGTGGTAAGCGCCGGCTCCGAGAAAACAGGTCAAATCTTTTGCCGTCTCGTTGGCGGCTGCGATGTGTTGGAGCTCCTCAAAGGCCTCCATTTCGGTAACCCCCGCCGGAATGTTCAGTTCGGGATACAAATGCTCCTGGGGCAGGTTCTGGAATAAATCTTCCAAGCTATCAACGCCAATGACCTTGAGCATCTCTTCCCGTTCGGCATGCGAATGGGGAATATACATTTTTACTCCTCGAGTAGTGGTTGGTGGTGAGTGGTTATAGAAAACTTTCCACTACCCACTAATTAATGGTCGCGTTCCTGATTGACGTAGGTATCGGCATCCATCAGGTCGTCGAGTTCGGCAGCATCGCTGAGTTCGAATTTGACCATCCAGGCCTCGCCGTAAGGGCTGCTGTTGACCAGTTCGGGACTATCGGCCAAATCTTCGTTTACGGCAGTGATCTCACCACCCGCGGGGGCATAAACGTCGGCCGCGGCCTTGACAGATTCAACCGTGGCAATGGCGTCACCTTTGTCCACGCTGTCGCCGGGATCGACCAAAAATTCGACAAAAACGATGTCGGAAAGCTGGTCTTGAGCGTAATCAGTGATGCCGACGGTGGCGATACCATCTTCGGCTTTGATCCACTCATCATTTTCGGAATACTTGAGATCAGCAGGGGTGTTCATTTAACTTCTCCTTATTAAAATAAAAAAAGCGCACGCGAAAAACTCACATGCGCCTCTGTCGTAGACCTGAGAGATTTCCCAGCTCAAAAGGCTTTTCTTTTGAGCCGCTTGCCCCGTCGGTGATTTTTATCGCCAGAAAAAAATACTTTCCAGAGGGTTTTCAAGTTCAGGGTCCTTTTACCTGAGAGTTTCACCGGGCTACCTTCCAGACCGGTTTGCACCTTCGGTGCCCGCGAGTTGCGGGGCTCTCCCCTGAGCTTGTTAAATTGTCGACATAAATCGGGAAGATTTATAAACACATTCTACAGAGTTGTCAGACAGATGTCAAGCCCTGCTGAATGCAGTTTTTATAACTGAAAATTAGAAGAAAAAAACGCCCAAACTCATTTGAATTTGGGCGGTGATTTTCATGATCCAACGAGCGGGGTTTAGACCCAGCCCTGGTTCTTGATGAAATTGGTGACGACAGGAAGTTCGGTGTAATTACCTTGATAGGAGTCGTAAGCGGGCCAGAGGGTAACCAACCAAATCACGGGGGCACAAATGGCGCCAAAGCCGAGGGTAATGGCACTAAAGATGAAAATCAAGACCCATAGGGCGACGTTGAAAGCCAGGGATTGCACGGCATGGTATTTGATGAAGGGGCGGTCTTTCTTATCTTCCATCAAAAGGACGATAATCGGGATCAATGGAATGGGATAGCCCAAGGCAGCCCATAATTTATCATCGCTGGTGATATCTGGGGAGACGGGTTGTTCGGTCATTTTTTCCTCCAAAACGAAGTATTCTTTACAATTCCACGAGTAAAAGATAGTAGGATTGTACAACAATTCCCTTAAATTGCAAGGGGACTTTCGTTGGGTATAACCCAAATACTGGGAATAAGTTACTTTGTTTGCGACTGCGCATAGTCGTTAGGTGGCTGAAGCCCCATATTCTCAGGATGTTTTTTATAGCGTGATGACTTTGTCCGCTCTCCATTGGGCTTCAACTATATCCGCCATACCCCCAATTGTGCCCACCGCCACTTTTTTATGAAGTTCAAATTCTTTCAGGCAGGTCAGGCAAATATAGAGTTTGACGCCTTTGGCTTCCAACGCCTTTAAATGTCGGATGACGGAAGAACCTTCGGTTGTCAGTTTGACGCCATCTCCATAAAAACAGAGCGCGGTGGGGAGGTAGTTGAGTTCAGTGATTTGATGAAGATAGCTGCGGAGAATTTTCTGTTGCATTTCTTGCGGGCCGGCTCCCATACCATTGCGGGTGATGAGAATAACCGTATTAGAATCGCTGGGTATCGAGGACATAATTATTACCTACCAAACTAGGATAAATAAAACTGTGAACACAGTACTGATAATTAATTGCCGAAAACCAATATGAGTAGGTTTGAAACCTTGTGCCGGGCGGATTAGGCAGCCCCAAGTTGTTTCAAGCCATTGAATGCCAAAAGGCAGTATCAACCAGGTCCCAAAACTACCAAAAAGAGAGAGAGATGCTGCCAAAACTAAGTTGAAACTGGTGTATAGTACTGCTCTGCGTCCCGCCAATAGTTTTTTCCTAAACGGGGGCATTTCCTGCCAAACCCGCTGTTCTAACCGTAAATAGGCGTAAACGATCGACGCAGCCGATTGTAACCAGGTCAGTAACCACAGCCACCAACCCAACGGATCGGGGTTCTCACGGCCAACCCAAAATGCAGCTGGTGCTGTCAGTGCCAATACACCGCTGGCAACCAATTCAACCCCCATTTGTCGCCGTTCCTGGCGGCGGCTGATCAGCAGTAAATGCCAGAAAAAAACTGGCAGCCCAGGAATGCCAAGATAGAGCAGGTAGCCATTTCCCTCCAAAACCAGGCCGACGACCGTAAAAAGTACTACAAAGCCGTAAATCAGAATCCAAAATCGAGCGGCGGGTAGGTCTTTCTTTGATCTCCGGCCACTGTAAGCTTTCACCATCACTGCCAATGGCTGGCGGATGAGAAAGGCTGCTAAGGCTGCTAATACCAGCAGCAAGGACGTCGTTGAGAAGTTTCCTCCCGCAAACAACCCAATGATCAAAGGACTGAGCAGGAAAACCCAAGAGCCATGTTCAGTGGTTATGGCAATATGCCGACGCAGGTTGGGTTGAATGAACATATTCATAAAAATTATACTCCAGGGGGTTATTGATAATTATTGGTTTTTGTTTCAGGGAAATACTATTTGCAGTTATACTAACCATAAAAATCAATAAGAACTTATTCAATAAATGCTTTTAGGAGCGAAAATGTCGCAAAAAAATGATTCTATGGTTGGTAAAGTTTGTATGGTGACAGGGGCGACTTCAGGGATTGGTCAGATTACGGCCCTTGAATTAGCTCGGATGGGGGCTGAGGTTTTGATTGTCGGTCGAAACCCGGAGAAATGTGCAGCGACAATTGATAAAATCCGGGCAGAGACCGATAATCATAACATTGTGTCTTTTGTGGCTGATTTATCATCTCAAGCCGCAATCCGGAAGTTGGTGGAAAGTTTTCGGCTATCCTACTCGCAGCTCGATGTGTTGGTCAACAATGCCGGGGTGATGAACCTGCGGCGGGAAGTTACCGTCGACTGCATTGAGATGACCTGGGCGGTTAATCATTTGGCCTATTTTCTGTTAACGAATTTGCTGTTGCCGGAATTGAAAGCGGCCTCTAAGGCCCGAATCGTAAATGTAGCCTCCAACGCCCATTTTGATAAGGCTATTCGTTTTGATGATTTAGAGTTCCAAAAAGGCTATCGGTTCATGAAAGTATATGGCCAATCAAAATTGGCAAATGTGATGTTTACTTACGCTCTGGCCCGGCGTTTATCTGATACCCAAATTACTGCCAATGTACTCCATCCGGGGTTTGTCTATACCAATATGGGCAAGAATAACGGTTTTTTTGTGCGGCTGTTATACCCATTGGTCACTCGGAGGGCCATTCCTGCTGTTGAAGGTGCAGCAACCAGTATTTTTTTGGCCAGTTCTCCCGATGTTGACGAGATTACAGGCCAATATTTCGTGCGAAAACAAGCAGTGCCATCTGACCCAATTTCATATGATGAAGAAAGTCAAGACCGGTTGTGGGATATCAGTGCTGCGTTGACTGGAATAAATTAAAGCCCCTATTTCGTATTGCCGCCCAAGGTTGAGGCAATGGCGAGTAACCCAAGACCCAGGCCGACATCTTCACAAAACTACATCCGGTTGCCAGGGTACAAATTCGTGCTCAGAGAGACCATGCTGTTCACTGGCAGTGTAGCAGCCTGAAGCGGTATCAAGAACTAATTTGAACAGCTCTGGTTGGGTTACCTCCCAAGTAGACCCTGCCAGCAGCCGTCCGGCGTTGAAATCCATATCCGACCTCATCATATTATATAGGCGAGAGTTGGTTGCAATTTTCAAACAGGGCGCCACATTGGAGCCATAGACTGTCCCTCGGCCGGTTGTAAAAATGATCAGGTTGCAGCCGCCAGCCAATTGCCCGGTGATTGAGACTGCATCATTCCCAGGGGTATCCATAAAGGCTAAGCCCGAAGTCGTAACAGTTTCACAATAATCATAAACGCCCTGTAAGGGTGATTTTCCCGCTTTAGCCACCGCACCAAGTGATTTCTCCAAGATGGTTGTTAGTCCGCCCTGCTTATTCCCTGGAGAGGGGTTATTGTTTAGACTAAACCCGAATTTTTGGGCATCAGTTTGCCAGCGTTGACAATGTTTGATTAAATTTTGACCAATCCCATCGGCTGTGACTCGTTGTAATAGATTTGTTTCAGCGCCGTGGATTTCGGGGGTTTCGGCCAGTACGACTGTCCCCCCCTCCAATACGACTTGATCACTGATCAGACCCACGAGCGGATTCGCCGTCACCCCAGACCAGCTGTCACTGCCCCCACATTGGAGCGCGATCATTAACTTAGAAATGGGTTGGGGGGTTCGTTCAAAGTGGTTAATTTGGGGAAGTAAGGCCTGAATAATTTCGATGCCGGCAGAAACGGTCTGCTCGAAACCGCCCTCTTCCTGGATGACAAGACCATAGGGTGGAATTTCTTGGGAGGTAAACAAGGGTTGACAATCGTCGATTTGCATTAATTCACAACCCAGGCCGACGTAAATGGCGGCGGCAATATTAGGATTTTGGGCGATATTTGTCAGGGTTCGTTTAAGATATTGGTGGGAGCGACCACCCGGGGGCAGCGCGCAGCCCGAACTGTGCAAAATCGGGATCACACCGTCAATATTCGGATATTGATCCAAAACATTGCGGGGAAAAGCCCGTGCAATTTGGCTAGTGACATGATTGGAGCAGGTCACCGAGGCGATAACGGCAATGTAATTGCGGGTGCCGGCTTTTCCATTGGGACGGGCATACCCTTGGAAGGTGTGAACGGACGGTTTTAGATCCCAGGGTTTCGTCAGTTGCCATTGATAAGAATTTTCTTTTTCAGAGAAAGCCAGGTTGTGGGTATGGATCCAACTTCCCGCGGAGATATTTTGGGTTGTGAAGCCAATTGAACTGCCAAAACGAAAAACTGTTTCCCCCGAAATCAGGTCTTGTAGGGCCATTTTATGCCCGACTGGAATATTTTCACGGACGATCAGAGATCCTCCGCCGGGCATGGTGATGGAAATTCCAGTATTCAGATCGGTTTTTGCAATCGCCACCGAATCGTCTGGATGGAGTTTCAGCAAGATATTTTCAAAATCAGGCATCGAAATATACTTCCATAACGCAATCGCGACAATTGAAAGCCAGTCGCAGCCGGAGGTCATCATCCGTTTCTAGAAAGAGAGGTTCGGTTAAGCTTTTGGGATTATTTTGAAGATGGCAAGCGCCTAACTCAAATTTCAGGCAATGTTTGGTGGTCATAACTTTGCGCCCAGCCAGATTAATGCCGCTTTCGGCTGCCGGTTCAATCGCAACCACACCATGGCGATGATAAAAGGCCGCGGCTTTCTCATTGAGGACGTTGCCGAGGTAATTAAGATGCTTCTTAGGATAAGGAATGTTATTACGGTTGGCGCCACCGGTTAGACGGGGGTAATTACCTAAGCGCTGGGCTTGGAGGGCCGCGATTGTCGATCGGCGCAGTTGGTTTAGGGCTGAGGCGGGAATGAAAAAAGATGTCGAAAGATCGGCTGTGAACTTGTCGCAGTCAAATTCAGAATCGCCTAATCGGGTTAGCTGTTTCTTTAGGGTGGCGCGGGCCTGTTCAGGTTTTTTGGCGGGGATTTTTTCCGATTCAAGGGTAGCTACTCCCAAATTCCCATCTTGATCTTGCGCGGTAAGTTCAAACCCGGTTTTTGTTTCAGTCAATTTAAGTTGAATTGGGATTCGGCGTTCAGGTTGACTGGCATTAACTTGCTTCAAGAACTGCCGGTCGGCATTCCGGCAAATCTGAGTTCCGATGGTGATCCCCTGCATTTTTTCAGGAAATATTTTATTACCTTGAACCTGGTTGACGCGGGTCCCTTGGAGTTTGCCCTCGGCATTGATGAAAGTCAGGCCATCTCCATTCCGAAGCGATGTGGCGACATTGAGGGTGAAGGCCCACCGGTTTGTGGTTGTCACGACCCCGATGGGTTCGCCGGCATGCTTTGGGGTTTCAAAAGAAGTAATACTAGCGCGTTCACCGGTAAGAAAGTAGGTGGTAAAACCGCGATTGAACGTTTTGGCGGGATCAGGTTCAAAATCAAGAGTTACCCGCCCCGAACTGCTGGGTTTTAAATCGAAATCGGGCAAGATGGCATCCAAATGTTGGCGGTAATGAGCAACTACATTTTTAACATAGGCTTGATCTTTCAACCGCCCCTCGATTTTGAACGAACAAACCCCAACTTCCATTAAATCTCGCAAGTATTCAGTTAGATTGAAATCTTTAAGGGATAGTAAATGGCTGTCTCGAATTAAAACGTTTCCATTTTTATCGAGCAGCGAATAGCATTTCCGGCAGGGCTGAGCGCACTGTCCGCGGTTGCCGCTGCGCCCTCCAATGGCATAACTAAGTGCACATTGCCCCGAGTAACAAACACACAAAGCGCCATGAATGAAAGTTTCTAATTCTACGTTTGTCGCGGCTCGAATAGCTGCAATTTCCCTTAGGCTAAGTTCTCGAGCCAAAATGACTCGTTGGATGCCAACCCCTTCCAAAAAAGCGACTTTTTCTGGGGTGTGATTGTGCATCTGGGTACTGGCATAGAGGGGGATTGGGGGTAAATCGACTTCTAACAATCCCAAATCTTGAATGATGACGGCGTCGACCCCGACATTGTACAATTGCTGGATGAGGTTAGCCGCCAAATCGATTTCATGGTCATGGAGCAGGGTGTTTACGACCGCATACACCCGGGCCCAATATCGATGCGCATAGCCAACAAGCGCTTCAATATCTCGGAGCGAATTACCAACAGCTTGGCGAGCGCCAAATTTAGCCGCGCCGATATAAATCGCATCGGCTCCGGCGTTGATGGCAATCCGTCCCGATTCGGCGTCTTTGGCGGGGGCGAGTAGCTCAATTTGATTCATGGTTGCATTATAAACCAGTTGGTTGTTTCTGTTCCCAGTTGGGCCCTTTGGGTAGAAAATTGGGCTCTTCGAGAAACACTGTAGCTGAGCCAGCTCCCCGGAAGTTCCTAAGCCAATAGGCGTTGCAATATAACGGATCGGAAGTTTCCGGGGAACTTTCACCACACTATAAATCAAAGAGCAAAAAATAGATCGGGTATACTTTTAGCGCCAAATCAAAATTCCGAAGGAAATGAAGCCTATGCCAACCTCAGAAAACAATACTCGTCCGAATATTGTCTTGTTTGTTGCCGAAGATCTGGATTACGAGGGTTTGAATTGTTATGATCCAACTCAGACTGGATTCACGGGGGTGATCAAAGCTGGAAATCCAAACTTGCCTAGCGAATACGTAGTGGATGGCATGTTGACGCCCACCATTGATCGCTTAGCAGCCACCGGGTTTAAAAGCACCAACTACTATTGTGCTTCTGCGATTTGTACCCCTTCCCGCTATGCAATGTTAACGGGTCGCTACCCTGAACGGAATCCCCATTTCTGTGAAATGTATCCCCCCGATCGGCAGGCGAATATTTTTTTCAATATCGGGATGACCCGTGAGGAAACCAATCTCCCGAAAACTTTGCAAGCGGCCGGTTATACCACCGGAATCACCGGAAAGTGGCATAACTATCCCCAAGAAATAAAACTTCGGTTGGTGGATATGTATCGCCATATCCCCAAAAATGCCGATCCGCGCGCGCCAGGGATCAAATCGGCCATCCAATCCTGGTACGATATGGCCTCTGATTATTTGCGGGAGGGCTTTGGCTGGGATTTTGTTGACCGGATTTATTTTGACAATCCAGAACCTTTCCACCCAGAAGCGATTAGCGGGCATAATTTGGAATGGATTATTGAGGGGTCGCTCAAATTTTTGGAAGATCAGCGCGAAGCCAGCGACCCCTTCTTCCTGTATATCCCAGTGACCACCCCCCACTCCAGATATAAACCTGATGTGCTGGGAGCTGACCCTTTAGGAACTGCGGCAGGGATGATAGACGACGTTCCCAGGGTGTTCAAATCGAGAGACAAAATTATCTCTGCTGTTCAGGAGGCCGGCTTACCAGACTTTGCACGCGAAGGGTATTGGCTGGATGATGGTGTCCGGGCGGTGGTGGATAAATTGTCAGAAATCGGTGTATCTGAGAATACTTGTTTTATATTCACAACAGATCATCCCACCGCCGGAAAGGAAACTTGCCATCTTGGCCGCATCCCGCTGATTGTCAATTGGCCAGGGCTGACGGATTCTGGGGTTGAAAGCGAAGTGTTGTTAGGTCAAACCGATTTAGCGCCCACGATATTGGATATTGCGGGATGTGAAATTCCAGCCGATATGAGGTTGGATGGTCAGAGTTTTAAACCTTTAGTGACTGGTGATTCTGATAGTCATCAAAGAGAGAATGTATTGCTCGAAGTGGTTAATACCCGGGCGGTTGTTTCTGGTCACTGGAAATATATAGCCAATCGGTTACCCCCTGGACTTCAAGCTACGGCCAATTTACCGAAGGTGGGTTGGTTCGGTTCGAACTTTTACGATAATTCCCGTTTCCGAGCCGGCTTGCATCATCAGGTTGATAAACTTTTCCCCCATTATTTTGACGAGGACCAGCTTTATGATTTGTCCGTTGATCCTTGTGAACAAACCAATTTGGCTAACGATTCCGCTTATGCTTCCATCTTAGCAGCTATGCGGGAAAAACTGCAGGTTGAGTTACAAAGTATGCCTCATCCTTTCGGTGAGTTTTGTACTGGGAACTGAAAATATACCTTCGCATGTTAACCTGGGTGTTAAGTTGCCCAATCAAATTATTAACTTTTCTCCCAAATAGAGAATTCAAAAAATGCGTGCTTCAATCCGAAAGATACATCTGGATAAAATTGGTGGTGAACCACATCCAAAATCCGGACAGTGGTGGTAATCTGATTGCAATCTAGTTGGTAGATCATTCCATTCTTGATGATCATTTGTTTCGAATTTGATGCAATATTTGAACGGATAACTTGGTTTACGAAAGCGTATTCGGGGATTAGGACCATTGATTGGGGCTGAATCTGCGAAAAATTATGGAGCCAAATTTCAAAGGCTATTAATGGACCAGTTGTACAAATATCGGTCACTTTTACAAGAGAAATTCCAAATTCTCCTATGAGCTTCCCGCTAGGCGTTTCAATTAAAAAAGTTTTTGATAAAAACTCACAATCATATTGATAGTTGATCACCAAATTTGAAAGCAACTTCTTCTGTTTTGGGTTTTTCTCATCTGGTGGAAATCCGGTGGTTGGATTTTTGTATGATGTCTCGGTTTCGGACTGATTTTTAGGTGGGAGCCTTTTTATTTCATGAAAGATATTTTTAATACCGAATCCCACCCCAAACAGTGTAATCGTCCAAAGGGTTATGTAAGCCATATTGGTGGGGAATAAAGGATCTAAATTAGTGGATCTAATTTGTCCTGGATCTTTGAAAAAATTACTTGTGAGGATTGGGATTTTGGTTTGACTTTTTATTTGTTGATGCGGGTAAGGTAGGGGGAGATCAGAGAAATCCAATAAAATGGGGGCCCCGTTTAACTGATAATTTGATTTGACCTGCGACTGAAAAGGTGAAGCATGTCGATCTCTAGGATGATCGGTGTTTGCTTGGATATTTACTTCAGTTGGTTCTTGCTCAAGTTGTACGATTCGGCCCGAAAGTTTGATTTTGCTGAAAAAAAATCCCCCCGCAAACCCGAGAATAAAGCACAACAGCTTGAACAATAATAGATTGTCAGAATGGCGTAATCTTACGTTATTTATAAACATAATCATTCTCCCTCAAAAAGAGTTTCAGTATTCCAAAACTCAAATGAAATTTGGAGGTGGAGGGGGAATACCAAACATGCATCTCAGCTTGGATTTTTTATTCCTTGCGGGTTGGGTTGGATTGCTCCTTTGATAAGTAGATATTCGCGGATTAATTAAGCAGATTTGTGTTCTAAATCTATAAATGCTACTAAAAATATTCATCGCATCGCCTCGCTTTTTTGTAATCAGACCTGCTTTTAAAACTAATATATTCTAGAAATCGTGAAATAATTTGGTGAAATATGCAAACATGTATATTATTCAATGCAAGAACATGTTGAATGGAATTCAAATTTTTGTTTTATTCAAAAAAAAAATAAATATTGATGATATATTTATTATTGTTATGTTTAAGGTTTGAAATGGGAGTTTGAGATGACTTTTGGGACCTATTTACGAAAGCTTAGGAAAAAAGCCGGATTAACCCAACGGGCTTTAGCAGAATTAATTCATATGGATCCTTCGATGATTCACAGATATGAAAAGGATCAAAATGGAACGGTTCCTAAACCGAAAACGTTGAACAGTATTATTTATGTCTTAAAACAAAATGGGATAGCCCAAGAAGATGTCGAAAAATTATATGATTTAAATGGATACAATCAGTCTGGAACCCAAAATACAGATTTCTTCGATATCGTTAAGTATTCTCAAAACACGCTTGAAAAATTGGGTCCCAAAGATTTAAAGTTGGTGTCTAGCGACTTGTACACTTTACTTGAATTAGAGCAAGCTTTTATAACCGCCCAGAAGATAAGTAAAGCCAAGAAATGGCCCCGTGCTATTGAAAACTTTACTGATCTGCGATCCGATATCGAGAAGCAATTCCAATTTTGGAATCTCCGCCTCGATATGAATATTGCCCATTGCCATTACAGTAATATGTCATTTTCGCAGGCAATTCATTTTTATGAGTTGGCTCGATTGAAAGCCCGGAGTCTGGGGCAAAGAAGCATGGAGGGAGAAATACTGCTCAATTTAGGGGATGTTAATCGACGTTATGGGGGAGCCAAGTGCACTCAGGCGCGTCAGTATTACACGAAAGCCAAAAAAATATTTAAGGATGCCAAGAATCTGGCTAGGGTAGCTGATACTGTTCGCAAAGAGGCCTGTTCGTACATTTTTCAAGGCCGCCCGGATATTGCCCTCCATTTATGTCAGGAGAGTTTGCAATTAGCTCATGATGTTGGTCACAATAAGGGTACTTATAAGGCTTTGCAGCATCTGGCCTGGGCTAATCGGATGCTCGGAAAATGGCAGGAAGCCACATTGCTCTGTCAGGATGCAATCAATCAAATCCCAAGGGATGATCAGTGGAATAAAATTAAGGGGTTACGCTACCTGGGCGATGCCTACCGGTTGGCTCGCGAGTATGAGAAAGCAGAGGAAACCTATCGAAAAGCCTTAGATCTTTTTGAAGAAATTGGTATTACTCAAAGTCGTACGTATGGGCTAATTCGGCTTGGTTTGGGGAAATTGTATCTAAAGAATGATGCTCAGCTACTAAAGGCGCAAGCCCACATTATTGAGGGGATCGCGAAACATGGAATTTCGGGTAATGATTTCCGTGAAATCGATTTTTTTGTAGAAGAAGGTGATTTGTATCTGACCACTGCGGCTTTTAGCAAGGCTGAAAACCGCTTAGAGTTAGCAGCTTTACGCTATGAAGAAATGGGAAATCAATTTCATTATTTTAGAACCTTGGCCAAGCTTTGTGAACTTTACTTCGAAATGGGTGAAAAGTATTTCCCGAAAATTGCACAAATCGAACGGTTGATTGTCAGAGTAGTTCAAGATCAGGCTAAAGAAGAATATGAAAAGGGGCTGCTAGACTATTTTTTAGGTAAAGTTTATTTTATCCTCGGGAAATCTAATCTTTGTCAAATGAAACCTAAAGAAGTAGTTCGCAATTGGAATCAGGCCTTGGTCATCAAGTTGCAATTTAACCCCGAATGCTTTTTCGAAACTCTTTCTCAAATTATTGAAGAGTTAAATTCATTTGCTCAATACCGCCAAATCCCAGAGGCATTTAAAATCATTACAGGGATTAAGGGTTTTCTTGAAGATATTATGCGTGATGCTAGCTGGGAATTACATCAAATCCTCACGATCCAGGCCGGGCATAAATCAATACAGGCTTTTGAAAATTCACTTCATGATCGCGAGCTGAAATAGGCAAAAAACAACAAAACCAAAAGCTACTCCGACAAGAGAATGGCTTTTGGTTTTATTCTGTGTGTGTCAAAAATCGCTTTCCGGGGGACAAAAATAACGAATAACGACGAATATTATTGACTATTTAACGAAAATCGGTAAAATCTAGTCATGCTAGATGAACTGGATCGTCAAATCATTACCTTTCTACAATATGATGGGCGCACGCCCTTCACCAAAATCGCCGACGAATTGGGGACTACCGAAGGGACGGTCCGCCGCCGGGTGAAGCAGTTGACAGACAGCGGCATGATGCAGATTGTGGCCATTGTCGAGGCCCATGATATGGGCTGGGAAGAAGCGGCGATGATTGGAATCTCGGTGAAAGCGAATTTGCTCACCTCGATCGCGGCCGAGATTGCTGAATTGCCGGAAGTTGCTTATTTGTTCCAGGCCGCAGGCGAATATGATTTGATCGCGGAGGTGTTTTGCCGTGATCGAAACCATTTTGTCTCTTTCCTAAACAATAAACTGCAGCAAATTCCGGGGATCGAGCGCACGCAGTCATTCATGATCCTAAAAATGCACAAACTGTCGTACCGTTGGGGACAAGCCGAACCGCCGCAGTTTGCACAACAGCCTACCGCACCCCCGCAATAATCCAATTTTAGTGGACAATACTTCAACAATGGAACTGCATATGACAAACTCGGCCGATACCACCACCCTTGCAAATCTTGTCCACGAAAAATCAGTTGAAATTCTCACCGAGGTTGGTTTTTGTGTGCCAGATGATGACGTTCTGGCGCAGTTTGATTCAGCTGGATTTCGAGTGGATTATGCCACTCAAATGGTGCGGATTACGCCGGATTTGTTGGATGCGGCTTTAGCAAGTCTTCCCAAAGATGTCCGGCTGTACTCTCGAGGTGGCGAACCACTGACTCAATTTGGGGTTGAATCTTGCTTTATGGGGGCGGGAACCCCCGTCAATGTCTTCGATCTCAATACCGGCGAACAGCGAGCCTCCACCCGGCAAGATGTCCGCCAACTGGTCACCATTCAGGATGCCTTACCCCAGGTGGATATCGTCCGCCCCACTGTGACTGCCACCGACCAGGGTCAATTTTCTGATTTGGTGGAAATTGCCGAACTCCTCCGGAATACGGGCAAACCCATCGTCCACCGGGCGTTGCTGCCCCAAAATGTGGAGGCTGCCGCGCAGATGTTGTTCGCTGTTTCGGGCGGCGCAGATGCTTTCCGAGCCAAACCCAACTTTGCCACTCTCTACTGCCCCATCAGCCCTGGCTATTTCACCCCCGAAAATGTCCACTGTATGCTCAAATGGGCCGAATATGGAGTGCCCATCACCCTTTTGAGTATGGCGATGGGCGGGGCTTCAGCTCCGGCGACCCTCCTCGGTGAATTGATTGTCATCAATGCCGATATCCTAGCCTGGATCGTGGCTTTGCAAATCTTTTATCCCGGCACGCCCTTGTTATATGGCAGCGTTTCAGCTGTCTTGGATATGAAAACGGGTTTACTCCCCCTCGGCGCACCGGAAAGGGGTATGATCAACAGTGGCGCGGCCATCATGGGACATTATTACGGTATCCCCTCCATGTGCGGCGGACTCTCCTCCGATGCCAAAGAGTTGGATGCCCAAGCCGGGTTTGAAAAAGTAAATACGGCTATTCCGCTCTTGCAGCAGAAAGCCTCCATTATATATGGTGTCGGAGCCACTGATGCCGGATCGACTATTTCCTACACCCAAATGGTCTTCGATAACGAGATCATCGCCGGGGTTCGCCGGATGTGGGGCGGAATCACCCTGCACGATCCAACCGAAGAAGTCGAGTTGATCAAAGCTAATACCCCGCGCGGCAATTTTATGTCGGCCGCGCATACCCGTCAGAATTATCGCCGCCATTGGTACCCCGAAATTATCAGCCGTGATACCTACGATACCTGGCAAGAAAAAGGAGAAACTATCGCACAGATTTGCCGCCGTAAGGCCCAAGAGATCGTTACCAACCACCAATCTCCACCCCTGCCAGCCGGCGTAGAGTCAGAAATAGAGCGCATCATGCGTCAATATTTACCTGAATTTGCATTTGAAGGATAACAATTGAATAAACTCACGCAAAGCCGCAAAGGCGCAAAAAAACCAAAACTTGGCGTCTTTGCGCCTATGTTAGCGTAGCGGCCTTTGTGTGAGACTTAAAAGATCGATATCAAAATCAACTTTTTTCAAAGGAGTAAACAATGTCTGAAGAACTTTATAAACAATTGGCCCAAACCGTAATCGACGGTGAGCCCGAAGACGCCGAAGAAATCGCTAAGAAAGCCCTAGATCAAGGCGCCGATGCTCTGGCCTGCATCAACAATGGCTTAGTACCTGGTATCCAAAAGGTCGGTGAGCTATTTTCGAGTGGTGAATTCTTCCTGCCGGAATTGATCATTGGTGCCGACGCCATGAAAGCGGCCCTCGATGTCCTCGAACCGGCCCTGGTTGGCGGGCAGAAGCGCGAAGTTGTGGGCCATGTGGTCCTCGGCACCGTCGAAGGCGATCTGCACGAGATCGGCAAAACCTTGGTCGGCACCATGCTGACGGCCAACGGCTTCCAGGTCACCGACATTGGCGTTGACCAAAAAGCCGATGCGTTCGTGGCGGCCGCCAAAGAACACAACGCCGACATTGTCGGTGCTTCCGCTCTGCTCACAACCACCATGCTCCAACAAAAGAAACTGGTTGAAGCCCTCGAATCAGCCGGAATCCGAGATCAGGTTAAAGTATTGGTTGGCGGCGCGCCGGTTACAGACACTTTTGCCAAGGAAATCGGTGCCGATGGCTACGCTGAAGATGCCATCTCGGCCGTCGATATGGCCTTCCGATTGATGGATGCACCCGCGTAAAAATCGCCCGGCGGTTAACCACCGGACTTGGTCCACAAGACCCCTCCAGGGCCTGAGCCCATAGGGCTTAAGCTGTTAGCCCGGACACTTGTCCTGAGTGAGTCGAAGGATTGATGTCCGGGCGAGTTGGATTGTACGAGTTTACTATTTCCCATAGGAGCTAATCATATGGACCGTCCCCCGATTGAACCCATTAGGACCACCCAAAAAATAAATTTCTTGGATACTGACCAACTGGATAACCTCCAGGCCGCGACCCTCGAAATTCTGGAGAATACCGGGGTTCAGTTTCCATCTGAGCAGGCCTTGGATATTTTCGCGGAACACGGCGCGGTCGTAGATCGTGAATCCCAAGTCGTCAAAATTCCGCGCGATCTGGTATTCAAAGCCATGGCGACTGTACCGCGCTATTTCACCCTGGGGGCTCGCAATCCGGATTTTGACTTGCAACTTCAGGAAGGTGTGACTTATTTCACCAATGATGGCTGTGGCCATAATGTCGTCGATTTCAAGACCGGAGAGCAACGGGCCTCCCGCAAATCCGATGTGGGGATGATGGCCCGGATCAACGATTATTTGTCGTCGATGGCTTTTAGCTGGACGATGATCAGCGCTCAGGATTGCGGGGAAACTTCTCCACTCCATGAGTTGGATGTCACCTGGCGCAACAACACCAAACACTATCAGAGTGTCACGATGATGGGGGCCGAGATTTGCAGCTATGGGGTTGAAATGGCCACTGTGCTGCGCGGCAGCCGGGAAGAAGTCCGCCGCCGCCCACCGATCTCGTTGATTGTGTGCACGATTGCGCCCCTCGTCCAGGATAAAGAAGCCATTGAGGGGGCGCTAGTCTTAGCTGAAGCTGGAATTCCGGTGGTGATCATGTCGATGCCGACGATGGGCACCACCGCGCCGGCGACCTACGCTGGAGCCCTGTCCGTGGGCGACGCTGAGATTATCAGCGCGACCGTCCTGCTGCAACTGGCCCATCCGGGAACGCCCGTTTTCCACTCGCTGCTCCATGCTTGGGCCGACCCGCGCACCGCGGCCTATGTCGGCTATCCCCTCGATTCGCGCGGCCGCTATGCACCGGTGGAGATGGCCCATCATTGGGGGATGCCCGCGCTCGGGGGTGCGTTCGGCACCGAAAGCCCCGAACTCGATGATTGGCGCACTGCAGCCGAGGTTGCAACCGATCCCCTCCTGGTAGGGTTGGCAGGAGCCGAAATCGTCACCGGGATTGGCCTTCGGGATACGTACACCTTGCTCTATCCCGAAGCCATCATTTTGGATAACGATCTCTACCATCAGGCCCGCTATGCTTTACTTGATATGGAAGTCAGTCCTGAAACGTTGGCCCTCGAGGTGATCGAAAAAGTCAAACCGGGTGGGCATTTCTTGAGCCAAAAACACACCCGCAAACATATGCGAACATCCATGGTGCGCGGTGTCATCCATCAACTGGATTCGCTGGGCAAATACCGCAATCCGACGGAATATGCCCGCGAGAAAGTCGCCTGGATAATGGAGAATCACCATCCAGAGCCACCTGCCCCTGAAATCCAGGCCGAACTCAACCGCATTCTCATGGCGGCTGATCGCGAATTGAAAGAGTGATTTCTGGAAATTTTTGCCCCTGGCTATTTTCATGAGTAATTTTTTTGGACGCGGATAAACACGGATTCCACGGATCAAAACAAAAAAATCCGTGTTTATCCGTGAAATCCGTGTCCAATAAAAGGAATTCATATGCATTCTAAAACCCCCGACATCCTCTCCTATCCCTCGAAAATAAAACGGGAAGTATTAACCCAAAAACAACTCGACGCCCTCCAAGCGGCAACATTCCAAATTCTTGCAGATGTCGGGGTGCGGTTCCCATCCCAAAAGGCTTTACAAATCTTTGCGGATCATGGGGCCAATGTCGATTGGGATACGCAGATCGTAAAGCTTTCGCCTGACTTAGTGAAAAAAGCCATGGCGACCGCCCCGCGTTCCTTTGTTTTAGGCGGCCGCGAACCCCGTTTTGATTTGACTTTGGATGGTAATAATACCTATTTATGCACCGACGGCTGCGGCACGCGGGTCATCGACCTCGAGACCCGGGAGGAACGCCCCTCCCGCAAGGAAGACGTCGCCCGGATGGCGCGCATCGTTGACGCCTTGCCCCTGCTCAGCTTCTTCTGGCCATTGGTCAGTGCACAGGATCATGGCGTAACTGCCCCCTTGCACGAATGTCACGCCGGATTAACCAATACCCTCAAACATGTACGCGGCGGGACGACCGTTTACCCCGAACTAGCGCCCTATCTCGTGGAAATGGCCACCGTGGTTGCAGGCAGCGAGGCCGAACGTCGGGCCCGCCCACCCATTTGTGCCAATATCTGCGGGATTGCTCCGCTGGCCCACGACGAACACGGTCTCGAATCAGCCCTGGTTTACGCAGCCGCGGGGATCCCCTTTACGTTTATGGCGATGCCCACGATGGGGTCCACCGCCCCGGCGACACCCTGGGGCGCTTTGGTTGCTGGCGATGCCGAAGTGATCGCGGGCATCGTGATGATCCAGTTAGCCTATCCTGGTTCACCGGTCTTTCATTCGATCGAAGTCTCCCTGATGCATCCCCGGACAGGTGGTTACGTCACGGGCACCGGGATTCCCTTTGATACCATGACGGTTCAAATCGGACACAACTGGAACCTCCCCAGCTTGGGGGGTGGTGGTACCAGCAGTGATGCTAAGACTATCGACTGGTATTCCGGATATGTCACTGCGGCCGGTGCGGCTTATATTCCCCTCATTGGGGGCGAGGTTTGCGGCTACTTGGGGATGCTGGATGGTTCGATGCTGCTGTATCCCGAGCAAATCATCCTCGATCATGAAATTTGCATGGACGTCTACGAGGGCATTCAGGTCGTTGATTTCAACCAGACCGATTTGGCCTTAGATGTAATTGCTGCGGTGGGGCCGGGAGGGCATTTCTTGCGACAGAAACACACTCGCAAACATATCCGTGATTTCAAGTTGGGATCGATGTCCGATGAAATGTATCTGAGTGTCTCCCCCCGCTCTGCCCGGGAGATTGCGTTGGAAGAATTTAACCGCCTCAATGAAAACCACCATCCCGAACCCCTGTCGGATGAGAAATTAGCCGAATTGGATCGGATCATGGCCGCGGCAGAGCGGACCGCGGAAAGCCTGAAATAACATTTAGATGATATAAATTTAGAAATTACTACTAAAAATATCCGCATCACCCTTCGATACGCTTTAGTTAAGATGCAAGAAATTCAGCATCCTGAGTAGTGTGTTACAGCGTGAAGCACGTATCGAAGGGTGCGACCACTACTCAGGACGAAGTGCCTTATGATAAAACCGACGCCCAAATCTTTAGGTTACCGGATGCCCGCCGAGTGGGAACCCCACGAGGGGACCTGGTTGATCTGGCCCCACACCGATACGCACCCCGATTCGCAATTACACCTGGAACATATCTGGATCGAGATGACCATGGCGCTCCACGAACACGAGATTGTACATATCATCGTCCCCGATGAGCGTCGCCGCGACCATCTGCAGCATCAACTCAAATACTATGGATTAAATGAACGCAATATCGACGTGCATATCATTGCCAATGACGATGTCTGGGCGCGGGATTGTGGTCCGATTTTTTTGGTCAATAAAGACAACGAGTTAGCCGTCACCACCTGGAACTTCAACGGTTGGGGTGAACGCTACCCTTTCAAAAAGGATCGTCAGGTGCCGACCAAAGTCGCAGCCGCGCTATCGTTGCCCGAATTTGCTGGGCCAATCATTATCGAAGGGGGGGCAATCGAAGTTAATGGCAA
The DNA here is from genome assembly GCA_964453155.1 of uncultured Anaerolineales bacterium. Classification (GTDB taxonomy): domain Bacteria; phylum Chloroflexota; class Anaerolineae; order Anaerolineales; family UBA11858; genus CAYVQU01. The sequence goes on from CAYVQU010000022.1 coordinate 26,594, forward strand.
GGGCACCCTGATCGCTACTCGTAGCTCGATCATTAACCCTAATCGCAACCCTGGAGTAAATCAGGCTGAAATCGAAACCGCCCTGCAGGATTATCTTGGGGTTGAGAATTTCATCTGGCTGACCGGGGCTTCGCGGGAGTTTTGTGACCTGGTTGGCAGCGATACCGACCTGCATGTCGATGGCTATGCCCGGTTTACAGACGAATCCACTGTTCTGTATTCCTGGACGGAAGATGAGACCAATAATTTTTATCCCATCCTTGAGCAACATCGCAACGAACTCCGCAATGCCTGGACCGAATCCGGGAAACCCTTGTCATTGGTGTGTCTACCCAAACCGGTGAATGAGACTTATTCAACTCTGGACCCAGCTACCCGACCACCTTTTGAACGGCATCTCTCCCTGGGAACCTACGCCAATTTCTACATCGCCAATAATGTGGTCCTGGTGCCCGTGTATGGTGACATCAACGATGCCCGCGCTAAAAGCATCTTGGCCGAACAATTCCCGACACGCAACATCTTCGGCATCCCCGCCTGGGCTACGGCCGAACTCGGTGGCATGATGCACTGCGTGACTCAGCAGCAGCCGTTAGTGTCCGGTGGGCATGTTTCAGAATAACCATAAATAGGACGCGGATAAACGCGAATGTCACGGATTTAAATGATTGATGGTATGCAGAAAGCATCCCTTCGGCAGGCTCAGGACAAGCCTGAGTAGGCCCGCAGGGCCATATCGAAGGGTGCGGCTCATTTGAACAACCACCCTTCGATACGCTTGCGCTACTCAGGATGCTTTTTCTAGCACACATTGTGTGTACGTGAGTTAAAAAAAGAATCCGTGTGATCCGTGTCCAAATGTTCTGCTGATCTTTTTTCACTAGAATTTAATGGAGGAGCACCGTTTGACCACCAAACATCTCAGCCCGACAGATTTCTACATGCCAGCTGAATGGGAGCCGCACGAGGGTACCTGGTTGCAATGGCCCCAAGATAAAGTCTACCGGGGCTATGAACTCAAACTCGAGCGCATCTGGCTCACCATGGTGGAGGCTCTGCAAGCGCACGAAAATGTCCACCTGATTGTGGCGGATGAACGCCAGCGCGATCATGTCGCGGCCCAACTGAAGTATCACACCATCGGGTTGAAAAACGTCGACTTCTACCTTATCCCGACAAATGATGTCTGGGCACGGGATAATGGTCCGATTTATGTGGTCAATGATCAAGGTAAAACCGCGCTCACAGATTGGTCCTTCAATGGTTGGGGCCAGCGGTTCCCCTATGATTTGGACGACAAAGTCCCGGCGGCAATCGGGACCCAAACCGATATTCCTGTTTTCAAGGTTCCGATGGTTTTGGAGGGCGGTGCGGTTGATGTCAACGGCCAGGGCACTTTCCTAGCAACCCGCAGTTCTATCATTGATTCATATCGCAACCCTGGGATGGGTGAGGGCGATATCGAAGCCATGCTCAGTAAATATCTCGGTGTCAACCATTTCATCTGGCTGACCGGCGCCGGTCGGGGTGAGTGTGATAAATGGGGAGATGAAACTGATTCTCACATCGACATTGTGGCCCGCTTTACGGATGAATCCACCGTTGTGTACAACTGGACGAACAATTTGAGTGATCCCCGCTACAAAATGTTGGCCAAATCCCTGGAAGAATTGCAAGCCGCCACGACTGAATCGGGTAAAGCCCTAACTCTGGTCCCCTTGCCGCTCCCTGAAGTCCATATCGCGGCCACCATGACGGATTGGCGGCAAAGTACCCTCGCTGATGCCGCCTACAGCAATTATTTGATCGCCAATAACGTGGTCCTGGTGCCGGTGTATGGTCATGCTCACGATGAATATGCTTTGAAGATTATCGCGGAACAATTCCCCACCCGTGAGGTTATCGGAATCGAAGTCGTGGCCCTGATCGAGCACGGTGGCGCGATTGGATGTGTTACTCAACCGCAGCCATTGCCTCCAAATACTGAAGCCAATGGTAAATAAAGTCAGCAAAAAGTTGTCTCACGCCAAGACGCAAAGTCGCAAAGATTTTTTTCTCAATAAACTTTGCGCCTTAGCGGCTTTGCGTGATGAAATTGTGGAAATTGTCTGAAGGGAGTTTCTCTTGAGTAGAAAAATAAATCTGGGCTTGATCCAAATGACCTGCACCGCAGATGTCACTGCAAATTTTGAGAAAACCATCAGCTTGATTCGGGCCGCGGCGGAAAAGGGCGCGCAAATCATCTGTACGCAAGAATTGTTCAAGTCGCTCTATTTCTGTCAAAACGAAGATAGCAGTCACATCGATCTGGCCGAAGAAATTCATCCCGACAGCCCGACCGTTCGCACACTTCGTAACTTGGCTGCCGAATTGAAAATCGTTTTGGTCGCCAGCTTATATGAAAAACGCGCCCTGGGCATTTACCATAACACTACTATCGTCATCGATGCCGATGGCAGTTATTTGGGCAAGTATCGCAAAAACCATATCCCCGACGACCCCCATTACTACGAGAAATTCTACTTTACCCCGGGTGACCTGGGATATCCAGTATTTCATACCCAATACGCTGACATTGGGGTGCTAATTTGCTGGGATCAGTGGTACCCCGAAGCTGCTCGCCTGCTGGGGCTCAAAGGAGCTGAGATCATCTTCATTCCCACCGCGATTGGCTACTCACAACCCGGAGAAAGCTCAGCCTATGACCATGCCTGGCAGACTGTTCAGCAAGGTCATGCAGTGGCGAATGCCTGTTTCCTGGCGGCGGTCAACCGGGTTGGTTTCGAGCCTGATCCCTCCGTGTTGCTGCCGGAATCCCAATTATCGGGTGTCGGCCCTGAGGGTGAAAGTGGTATTCAATTTTGGGGTCAGAGTTTCGTCGCTGACCCAGATGGGATGATCGTAAAGCAGGCCAGCAAAACAGACGAAGAAATTTTGGTTTGCGAAGTCGACCTAGATATGGTCACCGATACCAAAAAGAGCTTTTCCTTCCCCTACCGCGATCGCCGAGTTGACACATATCAGGATTTGCTAAAACTTTATTCGGATTAATTTCGAGCCAACCAATACTTTTGTTTTGGGACGCGGATATAAGCAGATTAACACGGATAAATCAATCTTCGAAAAAATTTAGTTTCAGCGGAAATCTACACTCCACTAGGAAAGGTCAATATGTTTAATAAAACACCCCCAATTGAACCGATCAGCCCTGGCTATCGGATGCGAATTCTTGATGATGAACAATTAGCGCGGTTCAAAGCAGCCACCTTTGAAATTCTGGCGGATACCGGGATTCATTGCCCCTCGGAACGGGCTTTGAAAATCTATGCCGAGAACGGCGCCAGTGTCGATTTTGAATCCCAAATTGTCAAGCTGTCCCCAGACGTCATCCTGACAGCCATGTCACACGCCCCGCGTTACTATACGATGGGGGGGCGGACGCCTGAATTCGATCTGGATTTATCCAAGCCAGTCACCTATGAAGCGACTGACGGCACCGGTACCAAGACGGTCGATTATGTGACTCGCGAACTCCGTTCTTCGATCAAAGACGACGTGGCTAAATCAGCCCGGATATCCGATTATTTGCCCAATATCAGCTTTTATTGGCCGATGGTCAGCGCGCAAGATCATCCCATTTCTCCATCACTCCATGAGTTGGAGGCCTCCTTCAATAACACCCTCAAACACGTCCAAACCCCAACCGTGGTTGAAGAAATTACTACGCGTTACTCAGTTGAAATGGCTAAAGTTGTCGCGGGTAGTGATTCCGAGATGCGCAAACGTCCGCCGCTGTCGCTGCTGATCTGCACCATTGCCCCCCTGGCCCAGGATGCCGAGAGCATGGATGCGGCCCTGGTCGCCGCCGAATCCGGAATCCCGGTGGGATTTATGGCCATGCCCAATACCGGCTCGACCGCCCCAGCCACGGTCCCTGGCACGATTACGTTGGGGGATGCTGAAATCCTGTCGGCGCTGGTTCTGATCCAGATGGCCTATCCTGGCGCGCCGGTGTATCACTCCTTCATGCCGGGGATGACCCATCCCCGCACCGGGGCCTATTACAGCCATGATAGTTATGTTTACGCCATTGGGGTTGAGTTGGCCCATATGTGGGGCGTACCTACCTTGGCGGGGACTTTTGGTTCCGATGCCCACTCTCCAGGCTGGGAGCACGGTATGGGCGGAGGTACGACCGCGTACATCTGCGCCCTGTGTGGGGCCGAAACCGGCAGCGGGATGGGATTATTGCGGGGCAGCACTGTGCTCTATCCCGAAGCCCTTGTATTGGATGCCGAACTTTATTACAGCGCTCAGGAGAATGCGGCTAAATTGGATACCAGCTCTGATTATATGGCGGTGGATGTGATCAAAAACGTAGGGCCGCGCGGGCATTTCCTGCGGGAACGCCATACCCGTGAATATTTCCGTAAATTAGGATTTTCGGATATTGTGCATGTCCCAGCCGAGATGGGAACTTATCGTGATCCCCTGGAAGTTGCCCGCGAAAAAACCGACTGGATTTTGGAAAATCACAACCCGGAACCTTTGAGCGAGTCTCAACAAACCGAATTATCCCGCATCGTTGCCGCCGCTGAGAAGGAGTTACAGAAATAGAATTCGATTTATAACCAACGATACCCTTCGATACGCTGTACCCATGCCAATAGAAATCCAGCATCCTGAGTAGTGCGCAACAACGTGAAGCACGTATCGCCTGTACTGAGCGAAGTCGAAGTGAAGGGTGCGGCCGCTACTCAGGTTGACAAATGATGTAGATGAAAGGAGTAATCCTTGGAAACCAAATTGCAAGTACTTTCAGAAGACGAAAAAGCCCAAATTCACGAAAAAACCTTAAAAATCCTGGCGGAAACGGGAGTGCGGGTGGAGACTGCCAAGGGCCGGCAGATTCTCAAAGACGCCGGGGCGGAGGTGGATGAAACCACCAAAATCGTAAAATTTCCCCGCGCCTTGGTCGAAGAATCCCTGCGTTTAACGCCCAAACAATTTTCGCTGGGTGCCCGGCGTCCTGGTTGGGATCTACCCATGAACAGCGGCGAATGTTTCCTGATGCCCGATGGCGAGGGTATCACGATCATTGATCGCAACACCGGTGAGCATCGCCCCTCCACTTACAATGATTGGTTGGAATCTACTCGACTGTGTGATGCCCTGGATGAAGTTGGGGTGTACTGGGCGATGGCCGAACCTGGTGAAATCCAAGACACCCACCCAGACTTGATCGGTCATTGGCGCAATATGTTTCGGAATTTCTCCAAACATGTCCAGGACTCTTCTTCCACAGCCGAAGAAAGTCGCTGGCTGTTGGAAGTTTTGCAGGCCATTTTTGGCGATAAAGAAACGATCCGCAAAACAAATCCCTACTCATTTTTGGTTTGTCCCCAATCGCCATTGATTATCGAAGGGCAGCACACGGACGCTTACTTGGAACTCGCGGGTTGGGGCATTCCAATCGCAGTAATGCCGATGCCATTGATGGGCGGCACTGGCCCAGGAAATATGATCTCGATGACGATTCTGGGGAATTGTGAAGAGTTGGCGATGCTCTGTCTGGTCCAGGCCGCGGCGCCCGGTACGCCTTTCATCTATGCCCCCGCGCTCGCAGTGATGAACCCGCGGACCGGGATGCTAAGTTCGGGAGCCATTGAAAACGGGATGCTGAGTTGCGCGGCAATTGAGATGGCCCGGTATTACGAGATCCCCGTCGAGGGATCGGGGGGCGGCACGGATACCCATACTCATGGCATCCAAAACACCCTTGAACGGGCTATGAATGCGATGTTACCAACCATCTCTTGGCCAGATTTGATGATCGGCGCGGGATTGATGGGCGGATCGATGATCTTGAGTCTCGAGCAATTGGTCATCGACGCCGAAATGTTCAGGATGAACAAACAAGCTCACCGCGGCATCCCCGCTCATGATGAGAAGTGGCTTGATGATGTGATCCAGCGGGTCGGACCGGGGGGACACTTCCTGGGTGATAAGTCGACCCGCGCCAATATCCGTGCCGGGGAATGGTTAATTCCCCGGTTGGGTAGCCACGAAACACTGCAATCTTGGGAATTCGCCGGTAAAAAGGACCTTCTGGATGATGCCCGCGAAAAAGTAGAGCATCTCTTAGCGACGCACAAACCGTTGCCGCTGGGCGAAGAGGTCGAAAAAGAACTCGACAAAATCCAGCAAAAAGCAAGAGAAAGTTTAACAAGATGATTTTGAGTCTCCATCCATAAAATTTTTTATGAGAAGCTTCATCCTGAGTAGCGGTCGCACCCTTCGATACGAGCTTCACGTTGTTCGCACTACTCAGGATGCTGGATTATGAGTCTGGTGACAGGAGCGTATCGAAGGGTGAAACGGTGTATTTGAGAAGACGTTTTTGACTTGTTACTCGGTAATAACGACTCCCACTTGGTGAGTCGATAAAATTTTACTTTTCAAGGAGATTTGCAATGAAAGCATTAGTATTAGGCGGGGCTGGAGCAGTTTGTAGTGAAACCACGCGTGATCTGGCCGAGACCAGTGACTATGAAGAGATCATGGTCGCTGATTACAACCTGGAAGCTGCGGAAGAATTAGTCGCCGAGATCGGTGATCCGCGCTTGAAGGCCGTATTCTTTGATGCCGAGGATTATGACGGGATGCTCAAACTCTTCCCCGGCTATGATGTGGTAATCAACGGCCTGCCCTGGAAGTACGATTTACCGGTAACCAAAGCTTGTGCCGTGGTAGGCGTCAACGGATTAGATGTTTCCACCGAGGAAGAGCAGTGGGATTATGACGGCATGGCCAAGGAAAAAGACGTGGTCTTTATCCCCGGTGTGGGTGCGACCCCCGGCATCACCAACGCGATGGCGCGTCGCGCCGCCGACCAGATGGACGATGTCGATGATATCCAGATCAATTTTGCCGCCTTCCGGTGCCCGGCTCCGGCTCCGGGGCTGCTGATCACTTTCTTGTGGGAGTTCCACCCCAAAACGGAGGGCCGGGTCTACTACGAAGATGGCGAATTCCATTGGGTTGGCCCCTTTAAGGGACTGCAGAACGTCACTTTCCCGGGAGAAATCGGTGAACAAGAAGTCTGCTATATCCCCCACCCCGAAACTCGCACGATGCCCAAGAGCCTTGGGGCTCGGAAAGTGTCCGTGAAAGGTTGCTTCCCACCCCATGCTATGCGCCTGGCGAAGACGATGCTCGAAGCCGGATTGTACAGCGAAGAACCCATCACAATTAAGGGTCTCGAAACCAACGCCCTGGAGATGATGCACGAAATCTTACTGACCCTACCCTCGACCAAAGAAACGCCTTTGTGGGCCTATGGGCTGGTGGTGGATGTCTTCGGTAAGAAAGATGGCAAAGATGTCATGATCCGGTTGTGGAGCGAACACCCCCCTATGGCCGAATGGGGTGGAAAAGCGGCTTACTACAAAAATATCGCCATCCCATTGAGCATCGGCGCTCAAATGATTACTCGCGGAGATGTTGAAATCCGGGGCGTGGTTCCGCCCGAAACAGCTTACGATCCCCTCATCTTTTTCGATGAGTTGAAGCAGCGCGGGATTGTGGTCAAAGAAGAGACGACCTGGTTGTAGTAATTTTGCCCTTGAAGGTTTTGAAAAACCTTCAAGGGCTTTGTTCTCTTAGGAGTTTACAATGCGTATTTTTGTACTTGGTGGGGCCGGAAAAATGGGCTGCATCTCGGTGCAAACCCTGGCGAACGATGCGCGGGTTGACGAAGTAATCCTGGCCGATATTAATTTAGAAGGTGCCCAGGTTGTCGCGGATTATATCGGTAGCCCGAAAATTAAAATCCAAAAAGTGGATATCAATGACGAAGAGAGTTTTGTTAAAGCTTTAGATGGAGCTGATGCTTGCCTGAATGCCACCGTGTATTACACCAATCTAGCCGTGATGGAAGCCTGTCTCAAGGCTGGGGTGCCTTACACAGATATGGGGGGCTTATTCTATGGGACCCGAGAGCAACTCAAATTGCATGATCGATTTGCCGCCGCGGGAGTCAGCGCTGTGCTATGTATGGGATCGGCCCCGGGAATCCCTAATATTCAAACGCGCTACGCCGCCGATCGGTTAGATACCATCGAAAGCATCAAAATCTACGATGGCATCAAACCTCCGCCCCCCGATGATCTGCGCTTTTCCTACGCGGTGCCGACCATCATGGATGAGTTGACCGTTGAGCCGATGGTGTTTGAAGATGGTGAATTTGTCGCCAAACCACCGTTGAGCGGCTTCGAAGATTACTGGTTTGAACCTCCACTGGGAATGATCCCGATGCATTTGTCCTTGCATTCGGAAGTGGCTACATTACCCGTCACTTTTAAAGATAAAGGCGTTAAAGAATGCTTTTTTAAGATCAATTATTGGGGAATGTCCAAGAAAACGGTCGAAAAAGTGCGGGTGTTGGCGGATTTTGGTTTTGCGAGCGATGAAGCCGTCGATGTCAAAGGGAGCGCGGTTAAGCCCCGCGATTTGACGATTTCCATGCTGGCGGGATACGTGCATTCGGTTACCGATTTGCTGGCTCCTGCCACGGCCAAACCCCCGGATTGGACCAAAGAAATCGTCACCGAGATCAAGGGGACCAAAGCTGGCGAAGAGATCACCTACCGCCTAGGGACCCTGACGTGTAAAGGTGCCCTACCTACCGGTGCGGCCCCCGCCATCGCGGCCATCTGGCTGGCTGAAGGCCGCATTGATCCCGGAGTCTATCCACCCGAAGCTTGCCTTGATCCGGAGACTTTCTTTGAAGAACTTGAGGCGCTTGAAATAATCACCAAAGTGACGGTGACGAGCAAAGTCTAGGTTTTAATAAGGAAACCAGGAAGGTAGGAAAAATTCTTGGTTTCCTTTTCGTTTACGAATCTTTCATTAAGATCTGAGATTCGGAACGATCAAGAAATTTAACCGCGAATAACACTAATCTTCACCAATATATTTGGTTATTAGCGTAAATTCGCGAGATTGGCGGTTAAATAACCGTCAGATTTAATATTCGATCCCAATTATGAAGAGTATAAAATGAAATATTTCTCACAGTCCAAAAATCGCAGCAAGAATCTCCGCCCCCCCGATCTGTACGAATATTTTGTCGATAATTATTGGTTCAAAACCGTGGACTTGGATAATCAAAAGATCAACGAACCCCTTCGCGGCAATCATACAGCTGATATAGTCATCGTTGGGGGCGGTTATACTGGATTATCTTCCGCCTACCATATCAAACAAAAATTTCCTGAAAAGCATGTGGTCTTATTAGAGGGGGCCTGCTGTGGTTATGGTGCCAGTGGGCGTAATGGGGGTTTTTGCATCGCGACCGACTTGATCAAAGAAGTTGGCAGTACCGATCCAGAAATCCGTCAGAAAAATCTGGAAGTTTCCTTTTACGGTCCGAACTTCATCAAAAAAATGATTGCCGAACATGGGGTGGATTGCGATTTCGAAGAAACTGGAATGTTAGGTGTGGCCCTGTCTGAAAAACATGTTACAGAACTCGAATGGTACCAAGAGCGGTTGGCAGGATTCGGGTTAGACTCGACTCTGCTGACCGGCGAAACCTTGGACGCCGAGATTAAATCGCCCCAGTTCATCGCCGGGTTGAATATTCCGCACGGGGCAATTTTGAATCCAGCCAAACTTGCCCGCGAGATGAAACGGGTGGTCGAGGAAATCGGTGTCGAAGTCCGCGAGCAAACGGTGGTGACTCGCATTACACCTGGAAAGATCAACCATATCGACACGGAATTAGGCGAAATCAAGGCACCGATCATGGTCATGGCGATGAATGCCTATGCCCACAAGCTGGGATTCTTCAAAAATCGTTCGTTTCCAATCAGCGTGTTCCAAATTGCAACCGAACCCCTGACCGAGGCCCAATGGGAGGCCATCGGCTGGCAGAACCGCCAGGGTTTGTATGATATGCGGACGATGTTCAGCTATCTGGTACTAACTCCCGATCACCGCATTGTGATGGGTGGTGTGGGAGCCGAATACTATAAAAATGATCTATTATGTTCCGGTAATGATAAGAATTTCACCCGCAAAATCCAGGCGGAATTGTTGGATTTCTTCCCCCAATTGGAAGGGATCGAAATTGAACATGCTTGGGGTGGGACCACTACCTACACTTTGAGTCATATCCCTTCAGTGGGGGTGATGGGCGATTATCAGAACATCTATTATGGCGTTGGTTTGAGTGAAGGCGTGCCTACAACCCAAACCTTCGGGCGGATCATCGCGGACTTGATGGCGGGTGAATCGAACGATTTCACCACTCATTATGTCGTCAACAACCGCATTCCCTATGCCGGACCGGCCAGCCTGCGCGGTGTTTTTGGCGAAGCCGTCAAATGGATGTGGGAGAAAATGGGTTAAATATCCGGCGATAAATATCATTCGATCCCAATTTAGAAGAGCAAAAAATGAAATATTTCTATCAGTCCCAAAATTGCAGCAAGAATCTCCGCCCGCCCGATCTGTACGAATATTTTGTTGACAATTATTGGTTCAAAACTGCCGATCTTGAGAATCAGAAAATTAACGAACCCTTACGAGGTAGTCACAATGCGGATGTGGTCATCGTGGGAGGAGGTTTTACCGGCCTTTCTGCTGCGTATCATATTCGCCAGATGTTTCCCGATAAGAAAATCATCATACTTGAAGGTGCCTGCTGTGGGTATGGTGCCAGCGGGCGTAATGGCGGTTTTTGTGCTGGGAACGCTTTGCTCGATTGGGGGCAATCTGACCCTGAAATCCGAATGGGAAGTATGGAAGTCTCCTATTACGGACTAAATTTCGTCAAGCAAATGATCTCAGAATATGGCATCGATTGTGATTTTGAAGAAAACGGAATGCTCACCGTTGCCTTAGATGATAAGCATATTGAAGAGTTGGATGAATACCGGGTTGCGTTGGACTCGTTTGGCTTGGAATCCTGCCTCCTCTATGGGGAAGAATTAGAACGGGAGATCAAGTCTCCGCTCTTCGTGGCTGGATTGACGCAACCTCAAGGCGCCATTCTTAATCCGGCAAAACTCGTCAGGGGCATGAAACAAATTGTCGAACAGAATGATATCGAAATCTTCGAGCGGACTGTTGTCACTCGCATCACCCCAGGGGTAGTCCATCACGTAGATACAGAATTAGGCGATATTCGGGCACCTGACCTGGTATTAGCGGTGAACGCCTATGCCCATAAACTAGGATTTTTCCAGAACCGAGTTTTTCCAGTAAGTGTTTATCAAATCGTGACAGAACGACTTAGTGAATCTCAGTGGGAATCGATTGGCTGGAGAAAGCGACAGGGGTTATCCGATAAGAGAATTATGTATAGTTACAGCATCCCTACTGCCGATGGACGTATTCTGATGGGTGGAAGAGATTATACGTATTATCACAACGATGCTCTTAGTTCTGGTAATGATAAAACCGTTACCAAACTTGTCAGGGATAACTTGTTCGCGTTTTTCCCGCAATTAGAAGGACTGCGTATCGAGCATTCATGGGGAGGCACAAATGCCTTTACCATTGGAAAAGTACCAGCTGTCGGTGTGATCGGCGACCACGAGAATATTTTTTATGGCTTTGGTATTAGTGAAGGTGTCCCTACCACGCAGACTTTTGGTCGTATCATTGCAGATCTGATGGCTGGCAAGTCAAACGAATTCACCAATCATTTTATTGTCAATCGTAAACTACCTTATGTTGGGCCCAAAAGTTTGCGAAGTCTATTTGGCAAAGGCGCTAAATGGATGATAGAAAACCTGGGTTTTTCACCAATCCATTGACGAAGAAGAGTAAATCTTAAATGCCCTCATCCAAAAAATTGTCGACTGGGAATGAGATTGATACTGCCAAATGCCCGCTTTGTGGCAAACCAAACCAATGTGCCGTAGCAGCTGATCCGGCAGCTATTGTGTGCTGGTGCGAATCCGTTGAGTTCCCACGTGAATTGCTCAACCAAATACCTGAAAAAGCAGTTCGTAAAACCTGTATTTGTAAAAATTGCCTGGACAATTATTCTGATTCGACTAAGACAACTCCCTAATTTTTAATTTGTTCGTTTCAAGAAAGGTGTTGCCATGTGCCCAAGAAAACGAAATTCACCGCAAGGGAGCGACCAGACGGATAAACCAAGTCAGTTGAGCGCCGCTGAAAGACAGCGCCTGGGGCTGGACCGCAAAATCACCCGGCGGGATTTTCTCAAGGGAATGCTGGTTGGCGCGGGCGCCCTCATGCTGCCGGGCTGCGCGCGGTTAGGGGCTGATTCAGAAAATCTCGATGCCCTCGATTTGCCTCCGGAAAAGGCCTATTTCGGGGGGAATACAAAATGGTCTATCGAAGGTTGCCACCGGGTCCGCGCGGAGGAACCCTTTAGTCTGGAGGGTGAAGATACGGGTGAAGTTTATGATCTGGTGATTGTAGGAGCCGGTTTGGGCGGGCTTACGGCCGCGTATTTTTATCACCAGGAACGACCAGACGCAAAAATTTTGCTACTGGACAATCACGCCAATTTTGGCGGTGATTCCCAACGCAATGAAATGACCATCAAGGGGCAGCGCATCATGGTGACTCAGGGTGGAGATTATCAGTGGGATATTAGTCCCGAATATCGGGAAGTAAGAAAACTTTGGCGAGATCTCAACATTGATCTTTCACCTTACGAGTTTGCGCCCGAAGCCTATCAAGATCATATGTTCATAGCTGGTAAATGGATTATGAATTTCTGGGAAGAAGGTTATACGAGTGCAGATTCACCTTGGTCGCAGCAAGCGCAGGATGACTACGAGGCTCTGTTTGAAATCTTAGAAAACTTTGAGTGGGAGCCCTGGCTGAAAGTCAAGAAAGAATTGGCGGAGTTAGATAAAATCAGCTTCAAGGAGTGGATGGAAGCTGTCAATGGTTGGGACCCGGGGGTTTCCCATTTGATAGATATGTGGGTCCGGTCAGATTTTGGGGCGGGGGTCGACACCCTATCGGCGGCCTGTGGTTTGTGGAATTACAGTGGGGGTGGCGGCACGAATTATAAATGGCCCGGCGGCATGTCCGGGTTTGCCCGTCACCTGGTCAATGCTCTGATCCCGACAGCCCTAAACGGGCAAGATATCATCACGGGTGAGCTCAACCCAGAGGCCTTGGATCATCCCGACAGCCATATCAGGCTGCGATTGAAATCCACCGTCGTCCAGGTCGCGCACGATGGCCCAGTTGAGAGTGCCGATCAGGTGATTGTCAAATACGTGAACGCGGATCAACTCTATCAGCTGCGAGCAAAATCTGTCATTATGGCTGGGGGCGGATATATGGCCAAGCATATCGTCAAGGATTTGCCGTCAGAACAGCGGGAGGCCTATGACAAATTCCACTATTCGGCCTATATGGTTGCCAATGTGTGGGTCAACAATTCCCGGGCCCTGGATAAACTGAACTTTGGCTATTCGGGCGGAATCTGGAACCCCCGGATCGGCAATTACATTACCATTGCCGATGGTATTACCGCGGCCGGAAATGATCCCAATCGCGATCCGGAGCGGCCCAATTGCATTACGCTGTGGTGCCCCCAACTCCCTGATCCAGAATTTGAGGGGGATTATGCCGAACAGGGCCAAAGAGCCAGAGAAGTAATGCTGGAAAAATCCTTCGAAGAATATGAGATTTTAATCAGACAGGAGCTGCTGGACGTTTTTGGCGACGCCGGGTTTGATCCTGCCGAGGACATTGAGGGGATTGCCATTAATCGCTGGGGCCATGCAGAGATCATCTGCTATCCCGGATTTGCGTTTGGCAGCGGCAGCTCGGATGAGCCAATCCCTGGTGTTCCAATCTATGACGCCGGAAAACGCTTTGGCCGCATCGCGTTTGCTCATACCGATTTAAACGGGATCGCCGATAATCAGGGCACCACCCGCATATCCCACCGGGCGGTGAATGAATTATTGAATTAGCCTGAGTTATGGAGACAACCTGAGCAATAAAATGGATATCATCGCAAATACGAATTACGGGAAAATTAGGGGCATTAAAGTACGAGAAAATGTGCTACGCTTTACCGGTATCCCATTTGCAAAACCACCCGTTGGTGTGTTGCGGTTCAAGGCACCGGTTGATCCCGAACCGTGGACCGGCATAAAGGATGCCACCGAGTTTGGCCCGGTCAGTATTCAGCCTTATGATGAGGCCGAAGCCGTTTCTCTGGGGCCGCAAAGCGAAGACTGCCTTGTGCTCAACGTTTGGACCCCAGGGTTGGATGACGGTAAAAAACGACCCGTCATGGTGTGGATCCATGGCGGTGGCTTTTATACCGGCGGTGCGAATGATTCTTGGTATGATGGCAGCTTATTTGCCGAACGCGGTGAGGTGGTGCTGGTGTCTATCCAGTACCGGTTAGGCGCTTTGGGTTGGCTGTATCTGGACGAACTGGGTGGCAAAGAATTTAGCAGTTCCAAAAACAATGGCCTGCTGGATCAGGTTGCAGCGCTGAGATGGGTGAAAAGCAATATTGAAAACTTTGGCGGGGATCCGGATAATATTACGATCTTTGGCGAATCTGTCGGGGGCACCAGCGTAGCCGCTCTGATGGTCACGCCTTCGGCAAAAGGTTTATTCCACAAAGTGATTGTACAGAGCGGAACTTTTCATAATTGTCGAACTCAGAAAAAACGGGGGCCGTATTATCGCAAAGTATTTATGGACGCCTGTGGGGTTGACGATATCAACGGTTTGATGAACTTGAGTGCCGATCAGATTCGCACGGCTACCTATGAAGTCACAGAAGAAGCCACCTTTATGGCTGACCGCATGTTCATGCCTGTTTTTGATGGTGAGGTGCTGCCCAAAGATCCATATGACTATATTGCCGCCGGCAACACCGCGGATATTCTATTGATGCACGGCAGCACCAAAGCTGAATATCACTATTGGCTAAAGTATTATGCAGCGAGTATGCGGAATTCGCCGCGCGCGGCTATGCTGGGGTTATATCAGCACGTATACCGACTAACCACTGCTGAGATTGATGAATTGTATGCGTATCATTCGGAATACGCACCCGAAAAAAGTGAATCCGATCATTATATTGATATGGCTACCTGGGGCCATTTCCGCTCTACCCATGCCCGGTTGTCTGCCGCCCAGTCGCAACATAGCCCAACCTGGGAATACTTGTTTGAATGGTCTTCTCCCGCAAACCCCGAAATGGGTTCCTATCATGCCATTGAAATCCCCTTTGTATTTCATATCGAAGAAGATGAAATTTATGGAGACCACCCACCCATAACATTAATCAAACAGGTTCAAAATGCGTGGATTAATTTTGCGCGCAATGGTGACCCCAACCACCCTGATCTTCCGGTATGGCCTCAATACAATGAGAAAGGTAAACCCAAAATGGTATTTAACGTCAACCCGCGCGTGGAAAATGGGTGCATTTCAACTTGGGGGTGAGTTGTAGGCCAAATGCCACATTTTATC
>CAYVQU010000023.1:0-41613 GCA_964453155.1 uncultured Anaerolineales bacterium
ACAAGAGTCTACACCATGACTGATCATTTGCATCCTAGATGTAGGGTAGAGAAACAGTGATCAGAAATTACATCGTTCATCGGCTACTGATTACCGATAACTGTTTACTGCTAACTACTCACTAATACTATGACTGAAGTTCTCGCTCTCATCCCCGCCCGCGGCGGCTCAAAATCGATCCCGCGTAAAAACATCATCGACTTTGCGGGTTTTCCCCTCATTGCGTACAGCATTGCGGCTGGTTTGCAGGCCAAAACTGTTAACCGCGTGATGGTTTCCACCGACGATGAAGAAATCGCGGCCATTTCACGGCAGTATGGTGCTGAAACACCATTCCTGCGGCCTGATGAGCATTCTCAGGATAATACCCCTGACCTACCGGTTTTCGTGCATGCTTTAGAGTGGTTGGCCGAAAATGAGGGGTATCGGCCGGATATTGTCGTCCAACTACGACCAACCTCCCCTTTCCGGCGGGTTAGGCATATCGATGATGCCGTTTACCGCCTCATTGAACACCCGGAGGCTGATGCGGTTCGGACAGTCTGTATCCCCTTTCAAAACCCCTTCAAAATGTGGAAGATCGGGCCTGACGGTATTATGCAGCCCATTGGTATCGACCTGGGTGTCCCTGATGAACCTTACAACCAACCTCGTCAGATCCTTCCCGAAATTTTTTGGCAAACTGGCTATGTCGATGCTGCCTGGGCGGATACTGTCATGACGAAAAATTCAATGACGGGGGATGCTATTCTCCCATTAATCATTGACCCCTCCGAATGGGTCGATATCGACTCGCCCGATGATTGGCGGCGAGCAGAGCAGCTTATTAACAGCGGGGATGTTACATTAGACGATTTAGGATTTCAAATAAAAAACGTGAAACGTGTTTCGTGAAACGTGAAATCTCTTCACGCTCCACGTGCTACGCTCCACGCCTCACGGAGTATTCCATGCCTGAAATAAAAATCGGCGACCGCCTTGTTGGCGATGGTCACCCAACATATGTCATTGCCGAAATTGGCGTAAATCATAACGGCATTTTAGATTATGCCTTCCAACTCATCGATGCCTCAGTGCGCGCTGGAGCAGATGCGGTCAAATTTCAGAAACGTAACTTGGAAAAACTGTACCCGCTCAAATACCTTGAAAATTCCAATGTTGGCGAGAAAAACCTGAATTATTTGCTGCCCATTTTGCAGCGCGTCGAACTCTCGGATGAGGATTATTATCGCTTGGTGGAGTATTGCGACCGAAAAGGGATCACTTTTATGTGTTCGGCTTTCGATGAAGATAGCGCCGATTTCATCGAGAAACTCGGGGTTCCGGCCTATAAAACTGCCTCGGCCGATATGATCAATCTGCCGCTCTTGGATTACCTGGTTAAGAAAGAGAAGCCAATTATTCTGTCTACTGGTATGTCCCGCTGGGAAGAAGTGGTGACTACGGTGGATTTTCTCAAAGAACATCAGGCTGAATTTGCCCTCCTACACTGCAATAGTGCCTATCCGGCCGCCTTTGAAGACATCAATTTACGGTTTATGGATAAATTGCGGGAGTTTGAGGTTCCCGTTGGTTATTCGGGACATGAGCGCGGCATTTCGGTATCAACTGTCGCGGCAGCGCTGGGGGCTTGCATCATAGAACGACATATCACCCTCGATCGCACGATGGATGGACCCGACCACGCGGCCAGTTTAGAGCCCCAGGGTTTTTCCAAGATGGTTCGGGATATCCGACAGGTGACGCAGGCGCTGGGCACCGGGAAAGAAAAATACTTCACTATGGGTGAAATCCTAAACCGGGAAGTATTGGCTAAAAGCCTGGTCGCAACACAACGAATTTTACCTGGAGACAAAATCACGAGCGAAATGATTACGGTTAAGGGCCCCGGACAGGGTCTCTCTCCGCAACGATACACTGAGTTATTGGGCCGGATCGCAGAACGAGAGATTGAATTGGATGATCCCTTCTTGGATCGGGATTTGGGTGAAAAGATTACCCTGGATTTGGAGAAAACCCTCCCAATGCCATGGGGATTTGTGGTCCGTTTCAATGATTTCAAAGCTGTACAGGAACAGTACAATTTCCCGCTTTTAGAATTCCATTTCACTGATAAAGATTTAGATGATCCTTATCCAGGTGATGATCTCGACATTCAATTGATTGTCCACGCTCCTGAATTTTGGGGGAACCATCTAGTAGATTTATGCACCTTTGACGATAACCAACGCCAGGCTTCGATTGACCTGATGCAGCGCTCGATCAATGTCACTCGTGAGATGGCTCCCCACTTTAGAGGAACTCCCAAGATTGTAGTTCATCCAGGAGCCGCCAGTCTTGACTATCCGATTGATGATCGCCGTGGGCTTTACGACAATCTTCGCCGCTCGGTAGAAGCTTTGGATTTTGACGATGTCGAACTATTGATTGAAAATTTACCAGCCCATCCCTGGTATTTTGGGGGGCAATGGCTGACCAATGCTTTCATGGATGCCTATGAAATTAAAGATTTCCTGGATTCAATGGGGCTAAAAACCTGCTTCGACACTTCTCATAGTAAATTATATTGTAATTGGGCGAACGTTGATTTCTATGAGCAGACTAAGGTGATTCTTCCCTATGTTTCTCATCTGCACTTGTCAGATGCCTCCGGTTTGGATGGTGAAGGTCTCCAGGTAGGGGAGGGTACCATTGATTGGGTCAAATTCTTCCAGGTTGCCAAGGGCTACCGCGGCACCATGATCCCTGAAATCTGGCGCGGTCATCAACGCGGCGGCGAAGGCTTTATCATCGCCATCAATCGCCTGACAGAAGCCTATTTTCAAGCTTTAGAATAAATTCGCTACAAAGAACACGAAGGTACAAAAAGTTTATATTCCTTCGTGCTCTTTGTGTCCTCAGTGGTAAAAAAATGACATTGGAAGGAAAACCACCTTTAACATTCAAACGCCGCCTGGAAAATGTTTGGCTGAGGCTGCAACGCGATTGGCGGATTTACAGCCTGAATCAACAAGTTAAACGCCAGGCAAATCCCGATCAAACCCAGAAGCCGGTCGCCATTTTCAATGCCTCCACTCGTCTGGCTGGTTTTAGTCAAAACGCAGCTTTCAATTTGCTGACCACATGGGGCTTGCAATTAGCGGACATCCCCATCGTACACTTCTCCTGTCAGGCTGGCATGTCTCGCTGTGTGTTGGGTACCAACCTCGACGATCACAATCAGGAACCACCGTGCGCGGCCTGTATGGCACAATCCAGACGGGTGCTGCGATCTTCGGACGTCCACGGTTTTTCTTACCAGGAAGATTCTCAGCTTGCGGCTGACCTCCAAAATCTCACTATCGACCAACTTAGCAATTACAAGTTAACCGTTCACAATTCACCATTAAATATCGGAGCCTTGGTATTGCCCTCCCTCCGCTGGTCCCTCCGACGGCATCATCTCAAAGATGATGAGTCGACGCGATTTTTATTACGGGAATACATTAAATCGGCGTACCATGTGGGTTTGGAATTTGGTAGATTTCTGGATGAAGTTGATCCTCAGATGGTATTGGTCTTCAATGGGACCATGTTCCCCGAGGCGATAGCCCGGTGGGTGGCTAAACAGCGCGGCCTACGGGTGACCACTCACGAGGTCGGGTTTCAGCCTTTCTCGACTTTTTTTACGGATGGCGAAGCAACTGCCTACCCAATGCAAATCCCCGATGATTTTGAGTTAAATTCGGCCCAAAACGAGAAGCTCGATGCCTATCTCAGTCAGCGTTTTAAAGGCGAGTTCACGATGGCCGGAATCCGGTTTTGGCCCGAAATCAGCGGGTTGGACGAAGAATTTCTAGCCGAAGCCGAGAAATTTGAACAAATCGTGCCGGTCTTTACTAATGTGATCAACGATACCAGCCAGGTGCATGCCTGTACGGTTTTCGATGAAATGTACGATTGGTTGGCCCATGTGGTAGAGATCATCATGGAGCATCCCGAAACCCTGTTTGTGATTCGGGCCCATCCTGATGAAAAACGGATCGGCACCCACAAACACAGCCGCCAGCCGGTCAGTGATTGGGTGGCTGATAATGATGTGTTGGATTTGCCAAACGTGCTGTTTGTGGATGCGTTTGAACCCCTGAGTTCGTATGATTTGATGCAGCGCTCGAAATTCATCATTGTGTACAATTCTTCAATTGGATTGGAAGCTTCGTTGATGGGGGTGCCAGTGTTGTGTGGGGGCAAAGCGCGGTATACCCAGTATCCCACGGTATTTTTCCCGCAAACCAAGATCGCGTATCAAGATAAAGCCCGTGAATTTTTAACCGCAGATGAAATCCAAATCCCCTCAGAATTCCAACGAAATGCCCGGCGCGTGTTGTATTGGCAACTATTTCGTTCGGCGATGCCGTTGAAACGCTATTTGAGAGCTCATCCCACCCCGGGGTATGTTCAATTGAAGCCCTTTACCTGGCGGGATTTGTTACCCGAGAATTCTCAATCAATTACGATTATCATTGAGGGTTTATTGGAAGGTAAGCCGTTTGTCTTGCCGGAGGATCAGCACTAAAGCTCAAAGAGCCGTATTTCTTTGTGATTCATCATGCTAAAAGAATCAGGAAAACACTGGCTAAAACAAATTCGGTGGCAATTGCGCCGACTGCGCGTCGTAAATAAGTATGGCGTTGCCGCGGTTGAGAATGCGCCCATCGTTTTTGGTAATGCAATGCCGAAGTCTGGGTCGCATTTGTTGACCCAAATTTTAGAGGGTTTGATGGAATTGGGTCCCTTTGTTGATCCAGGGTTTCCACCCGTGAATCGCTCTGAAGCCAACCGACCGCTTTCCGATGATCAAATCCTAAAAAACATCGAACGCATGCGGCCCGGTGATATCCGATATGGTTATATACATGCCAAAGAACCGTATTTGTCATTGTTCCAGAATTCAAAGCGGGCGACGATTTTCATTTACCGCGACCCGCGCGATATGTTAGTATCACATGTTTTCTATGCGACCGATATGTATCCTGGCCATGGCATGCATAAGTATTACACTGAAAAACTAACCACGATTGAAGAACGCCTGAGCGCGGCTATTGAGGGGGTTACCGAACCGGGTTATGAACTCGCCAGCGTCAAACAGCGCTACGAATCCTACCAGGATTGGTTGACCCAGCCCCAAATCCTTAGCGTGAAATTCGAAGATCTGATTTTGGATCGCGAGCGCGCGTTGGGTCGTATTCTCGACTATCTTTCAGCCTTCAACCCTTCGACAAGCTCAGGGCAAACTCTGCAAATTTCAACGGACCGTGATTACGCGATTTCTGTATTAGCCAACAACATTGCTCCCCGAAAATCTGGCACCTTCCGCAAAGGTCAACCTGGGAATTGGCGCGAGCATTTCACTCCAGCGAATAAGAGATTGTTCAATGCGGTCGCCGGTGATTTGCTCGTCCGGTTGGGGTATGAAGAAGATAGTGATTGGTGACCAGGGATTCGAAATCATCATGGGCATGTACTCGATCTTCAATCTCCAATCCCAAATCATCACTCTTAAATTGCTTCGCCGCGCTTACCGGCGGACTCTCGCCGCTTTCCAGCACGGGGCACTCACGAAGACTCCGATTTTCTTTGCCAATTCGTTTCCCAAGAGTGGCACTCATTTATTAACCCAAGTATTACACGGTTTGACCCAAATTGGCCCGGCAGTGGACGCTGGATTACCGGCGGTAGTAATGTATACGGGGACGACCGGGCAGCCGCGGGCTGAACGAGATATTGTGGCTGATCTTCACCGATTGAAACCCGGGGATATTGCCTATGGACATCTACATTCCCGCCCTGATGTTCGCGCTGAATTGACCCGCTGGGGTGTCGCGCCATTTTTCATTTATCGCGATCCGCGGGATGTGGTGGTGTCCCATGTGCATTACGTCACCGAGATGGAACCGCATCATGTTCATCATGCGTATTATGCTAAAACGCTGAAAGATTTTGATGAGCGGTTGATGACAAGTATTTTGGGACGACCAGAATTGGAAATTCCTTTCCCAAATGTTTGGGGGCGATTCGAGCCCTATCTAGGCTGGCTGGAATGCCCTGAAGTTTTGACGCTGCAGTTTGAAGATTTCATCACCCATCGGGCCGCGACCCTTGAACGGGTTCTGGATCACGCCCAAAGATGTGGATTTGTAGTTAAAACTTCGAGAGAGCAGGCGCTGCGGGTGCTGGATTCAGCCATAAATCCAGAACAATCACCGACCTTTAGAAGTGGTAAAGTTGGCAAATGGCGCGCGGCGTTTAAGTCTTCTCATAAAAAAACATTTAAAAACGTGGCCGGAGATTTATTGATTCGCCTCGGCTACGAGACCTCCAATGACTGGTAAACCGGCCTGCTCGATTGTCATTCGGGCCTTCAATGAAGGCCAACACATTGGACGGCTGCTACAGGGGATCCAGGCGCAGACTGTTGATAATGTTGAAGTGATTGTGGTGGATTCGGGGTCAAGCGATGAGACGGTCGCGATTGCGGAACGGTATGGGAGTAAAATTGTACGCATCACACCCGAAGCGTTTACTTTTGGGCGCTCCCTAAATTGGGGTGTTGCTGCGGCCACTGGCGCACTGGTGGTCAATATTAGTGCCCATTGTTACCCGGTGTATCCTGATTGGCTGGAAAAGTTGTTAGCGCCGCTGCGGGACCGTGAAGTGGCAGTCAGTTATGGCAAACAGCGCGGGGGTAAAACGAATCATTATTCAGAGTATCAATTTTTCCGAAAATATTTCCCCGATGTTTCGCAACCCCGGCAAGGACAGCCCTATTCCCATAATGCCAACGCGGCTATTCGGCGTTCATTATGGGAACAGCAGCCCTACAATGAAAAAGTGACGGGTTTGGAGGACCTGGCCTGGAGCAGTTGGGTCCAAGAACAGGGTTATGAAATTGCATACGTGGCCGAAGCTGAAGTTATTCACCTACATGATGAACGACCAGTTCAAGTTCAAAACCGTTACCGCCGCGAGGCGATTGCCCTCAAGCAAATATTGCCTGAGAGCCAATTCAACGCCTGGAATTTGGTCCGCTTGGGGGTGAGTTCAACGGTATCTGATTGGATTCAGGCTCGTCGGGAAGGGGTTCTGCGCCAGGTTTGGAAGAGTATTTTATGGTTCCGGTGGCGGCAGTATTTGGGTACGTACCAGGGATACAATTTTTCTGGGGAAATTGATGC
The DNA here is from genome assembly GCA_964453155.1 of uncultured Anaerolineales bacterium. Taxonomy (GTDB): domain Bacteria; phylum Chloroflexota; class Anaerolineae; order Anaerolineales; family UBA11858; genus CAYVQU01. The sequence goes on from CAYVQU010000023.1 coordinate 7,215, forward strand.
CCAGTTACACCAAACTTTTTATTATCCACCCGGCAGTTTGGAAAACAAAAAACCGCCCCCCCGCCGAATTCAACCCATCGATTATGCCCAAACTGAAAACTAGTATGGAGATTTTTGGATGACAAAAATTGCTGCCTTGGTTCCTATGCGTCACCATTCCCAACGCGTGCCGGGGAAAAATTATCGCCTGTTAGGGGGAAAACCGCTGTTTCATCACATTATTGCCACCCTGGAGCTGGTGCCAGAGATTTCTGATATTGTGGTTGACACTGATAGTTTAGAGATTATCACGGGGTTGAGGGAACATTTTCCAACTGTCACGATCATCGAGCGGCCTGAACACCTGCGGGCGGATGAAATCGCGATGAATGAAATTTTGATGTATGATACCGAACAAGTCACGGCGGATTTTTATTTGCAAACACACAGCACCAATCCGGTTCTTAGTGCGGATACGATTTCAGGTGCTGTCCAAACTTTTTTGAATAATTATCCTGGACATGATTCATTGTTTTCGGTTACCCGGTGGCAAACCCGATTGTGGGATCAACTGGGCCGCGGCCTCAACCATAATCCGGCCGTGTTGCTGCAAACCCAAGATTTGCCCCCAGTTTATGAGGAAAATTCCTGTATTTATATTTTCCGCCGCGATACTTTGATTTCGCGGCGCAACCGCCTTGGCGAGCGCCCCCTGATGTATGAAATCCACGCGGCTGAAGCCTGGGATATTGATGAAGAACTTGATTTTGAGATCACAGATTTTTTAATGAGGAGGAGGGGTGACTAGTGACTATGGATAAGTGATTAGAATTCCTTCATTCTACCCACTATCCATTACCCACTACCCACTAATCGCATGTACACCGTACTATTCACTGCACCTTATATGATTCCGTTTTTAGAACGCTTTCAACCCGTTCTGGCTCATTATGGTATCGAAATTTTGATCCCAGGGGAGGTCGAAGAACGGGTAGAGGAAGAAGTCATTTTACAGTATGCCGGGCAATTCGACGGTGCCATTTGTGGAGATGATCGCTATACAGCCAAAGTCATCGCAGCCAGTACCCCACGCCTGAAAGTGATCTCCAAATGGGGTACTGGGATCGATTCAATTGATCAACAAGCCTGTACTGAATATGGCGTCGAGATTGGCCGGACCCCCAATGCTTTTACCAATCCGGTTGCCGATTCGATCTTGGGATATATGTTGGCATTCGTTCGCCGCCAGCCCTGGATGGATCAAGCCATGAAGGACCATATTTGGAACAAAATCCCCGGTCGAACTTTAGGGGAATGCACCCTGGGCGTGGTCGGGGTTGGCCAGATTGGGAAAGCTACCTTGCGGCGGGCCAGCGCGTTTGGGATGACGCTATTAGGAAATGACATTGCCGAAGTTGATCCCCATTTTGTGCGCGATTGGCGGATCGAGCTAACCGATTTAGATGATTTATTAGCCCGTTCGGATTTCGTAAGTTTGAACACCGACCTGAACCCCACCAGTCACCACCTGATGAATGAACAGACATTGGGGTTGATGCGATCCACTGCGATTGTGATCAATACTTCGCGGGGCCCGGTGGTTAAGGAAGATGACCTTATCGCGGCCCTCCAGAACGGAACGATCGGCGGCGCAGCTTTAGATGTTTTTGAGGTTGAACCTCTCCCCGCGGACAGCCCCCTCCTAAAGATGGACAATGTCATGCTGGCACCCCATAATGCCAATTCCAGTCCGGCTGCCTGGGAACGGGTCCATTGGAACACGATACGAAATCTACTCAAAGGCCTAGGTATTGATTATTCTGATTTGGAGCAATTCAAGTAATGCAATTATTAAACCGCCTTAAAAAGAAAGATAAAAAAGTCATGTTGATTACCGGGGCTGCCGGGGGAATTGGCCGGGCAACGATCAAGCTATTTACTGAAAAAGGCTGGCAAGTGATCGGGGTCGATCGGCAGGATTTTGGGACCGGGTTTCCTAAAAATGGATTGTTTATTCGAGCGGACATATCCGACCCCTCGGCGTTGGAATCGATTTTCGATCAGGCTAAAAGCTTCACCGACACACTAGAGACCTTAATAAATAATGCCGCTCATCAGGTCACTAAACCGCTGCTTGAAACCACCGTTGAAGAATGGGATGCGGTTATGGCCTCGAATTTACGATCCGTTTTTTTGAGTGCCAAACTAGCTTATCCCTTGTTGAAAAATCGCGGTGGTGGGGCGATCGTTAATGTCTCCTCGGTCCATGCGGTGGCCACCTCTAAAGATATTGCCGCTTATGCGACCAGCAAGGGCGGATTGTTAGCCCTGACGCGGGCGATGGCGATCGAATTTGCTCCTGACAATGTGCGCGTCAATGCCATTCTCCCTGGGGCCGTCGATACTCCCATGCTCCGAGCTGGGATGAACCGCGATCATGCCGGTGCTGGCACCCTAGAAGATCGTCTAGAAAACCTGGCCCGGAACACCGTCAGCGGAAAAATTGGCACGCCTAAAGAAATTGCCCAGGCCATGTTCTTCTTGGCATCTGGTGAACTCTCCTCCTTTATGACCGGTCAAGCCCTCATCGTCGATGGTGGGGCGACTGCGCGTCTGAGTACTGAGTAAAAATATGACTTCAACTCGCCAAAAAATTAAAAGTCTGTTCCCTCCCGCGGTTTGGAAACCCATTAGTGACACTCGCTATGCCGTGCAACGCTGGGCCCAATATCCTGCGGCCTATTTACATCCTTGGCGGCGAGCAAGTATGGCCCGATTGGCTGCCCTGAAAGATATTCATCGCGGCGAACGCTGTTTCATCATCGGCAACGGCCCGAGTCTCAAGAACACGGATGTCTCGAAGCTCAGAAATGAATTCACCTTTGGGATGAATCGCATTTATCTGGCTTTCGATGAATGGGGGTTCGAGACCAATTTTTTGGTTTGTGTCAATAGCCTGGTTATTGAGCAGGTCTATCAAGATTTTCAAAAACTAGAATTACCCAAATTCTTCTCCTGGCGCTCCCGGAATTTTCTCTATCCCACCGGAGAATTGGACGAAAATACTCATTTCCTGTTTACGACCTACACCGGCCCGAAATTCGCGACTGACGTCACCGGCCGGATGTGGGAAGGGGCAACCGTGACCTTCGCCTGTCTACAGCTGGCCTTCCATATGGGTTTTGAGCAAGCCGTTCTCATCGGGGTCGATCATACTTTTGCCTCCAAAGGGCAGCCCAATACGACCGTTGTCTCCCAAGGAGACGATCTTAGTCACTTCGATCCCAAATATTTTGGCAAGGGTTTCCGCTGGCAGTTGCCGGATTTAGATACTTCCGAACAGGGTTACTGGTTGGCCCGGCAGGCCTATGAAACCACAGGGCGTCAGGTAGTAGATGCTACCGTGGGAGGACAATTACAGGTGTTTCCGAAAGTTGATTACGATTCGCTATTTTAACGTTACAACGTCTAACGTTGGGACGTTCCCTTATGATGATTTCCCCCCATAAGCGTTGGATTCTTAGGGCGGCCCTCATTATTCTGTTTGGGTTGGGTTTTACCGTCCGCATGGTCGATCTTAAGGACCCTCCCCTTGATTTCAACCCGACGCGCCAACTGAGATCGGCGATCATCGCGCGGGGAATGTATTATCGCGCGGCATCTGAGGTTGATCCTGAAAAACAAGCGTTGGCCCAGCAGCATTGGGGTGCCATGGAGCGACTGGAGCCGCCGATGCTAGAACGTTTGGTCGCTGAGACATATCTGTTATTAGGTAGTGAGAGTTTGTGGGTTTCCCGGATATTTACCTCCTTATTCTGGTTGATCGGTGCGGTGGCCTTGTACGCAGTCGCGCGGCAGATGTCATCCTCTCTGGCAGCGATGATCGGGATCGGATATTATCTTTTCATGCCTTTTACGATCCGAGCCAGCCGCTCATTTCAACCCGATCCGGGGATGGTAATGTTGATCTTGTTGACAGTGTATGTCCTCTATCACTGGTCTGCAGGGCGTGAATGGAAATGGGCTGTGATTGCCGGGATTTTGGGGGGCCTTACAGCCCTGACGAAAGTTGCCGGGGCGTTTTTTGTTGGTGGCGCGGCGGTGGGGGTTGTTTTGGCTGTGATTTGGGGAGCAGAATCCCCAAAATCTAATCAAATAAATGCTCAACTCAAAAAGTGGATAGTTGGGTTTCGCAATCCGCAAATCTGGTTGGTCGCCGGATTAATGCTGGCGCCATCAATTCTGTATTATCTTCTAGGAATTGGGGAACAGGCATCTGGCTATTTTGGCCATTGGACGATCATTTCTCGGTGGCCAGATGTGCTCGATCCCGGTTTTTATATGCGGTGGCTGCTGCGGGTTGATAGTATTTTGATCAGCAGTCTGGTTTTGATTAGCTTTTTTGGTTCTTTGGTGACCACCCCTCGCAACCGGGCTTTATTGTGGGGCTTATGGGGCGGATACTTTATTTTTGGAATGACTTTCCCGCATCATACCGTCACCCACGATTATTATCATTTACCGCTCGCGGCGATTGTGGGATTATCCCTGGCCCCCATAGCGGACCTGGCGATTCAGAAAGTTCGGCAGCAGCCCATGGTCGTCCAGGCTGCTTTTTTCGGCGTAGTTATGATTTTCTTTGGCTCCAATGCCTGGTTGGGACGTTCCATTTTGGTCGGGGAAGATTTCAGGGATCATCCGGCCTTTTGGGAAACAGTTGGTAATTCATTCCCAGCTGAGGGGCAAGCCTACGCCCTGACCCAGGATTATGGGGCCCGGATCATGTATTATGGGTGGCGAAAAGTTAGTATTTTGCCAGCCCGAACAACTCCTGAAAATTTTGACGACCGCACAAGTGGGGCGCGTTATTTTGTCGTAACGAGTAAAAATCAATTTAGTCCGGCCTTAGAACGATATGTGACCAAAAAATATCCCGAATTAGCCCACGGTTACGGTTACCAAGTTTTTGATTTGCGTGAGAAGAAATAGAGATTCCCGGTGAAAGTTTCAATTATTACCCCTTCTTATAATCAAGCGGATTTTCTTGAACAAACGATCCGTTCGGTATTCGGGCAAAATTACCCCGATTTGGAGTACATCGTGGTTGATGGGGCTTCCACCGATGACAGCGTGGAGATCATCAAGAAATATTCCGATCGAATCGCTTGGTGGGTGTCGGAACCTGATAAAGGTCAGGCCGATGCCATCAATAAAGGGTTTCAGCGCGCGACCGGAGAAGTAGTCGCCTGGCTCAATTCTGATGATGTTTACGCGCCGGGGGCCATTGCCGCGGCAGTCGAAGCTTTTAAGCACAACCCTGATCTGGGCCTGGTTTACGGGAACGCGGTCACTTTTGATGGAACCGGACACCCCCTTAATGATTTGGTTTTTGAAGATTGGGGTTTAACCGGATTAGTGGCGTTCAATATTATCTGTCAGCCGGCAGTGTTTATGCGGCGAAAATATTTGGAGCAGGTGGGATACCTGGATGACCAGTTTCATTATTTGCTCGATCATAGTTTGTGGTTGCGCATAGCCAATATTTCTCAGATTCAGCACATGCCGCAAGTATGGGCTTTTGCCCGTCATCATGCCGCGGCCAAAAATGTCAATGAAGCCGCGGGATTTGGATTGGAAGCATTCCGAATTCTTGAGTGGATGGAAGCGGATACTGATTTTGCTGATCTCGTGGCTGCCAATAAAAACCAGGTTTATGCGCGGGTCAACCGCTTTCACGCCCGTTATCTGCTTGATGGTGGCCGGGCTGGTGTAGCTCTGAAGTATTATTTCAAGTCGATGCGATATCATCCCCAGATTGCCTTCCAGGAGTGGTACCGGATTGTTTTTGCCATTTTGAGTATCGTTGGGTTGGAGAAATTGGGGGTTTGGTATTATCGCCTCCAAAGAGGGCAGATTCCAGCCTCCCTTTCTGATTTTGAGATTGAAAACATCAATCAGCTTTATTCCGAAGATGGAAATGAAATCGGGTAAATTCGTTCATTTTTCTTGGGCCCTCATCGTATTCGGCTTATTCATTTTTGGCACCGGTTTGATTTTTTTGGCAACTTGGCCCTATGAAGATGTCCAGGCCATTGTTAATTTGATCCCGAAAGATGGAAAGTTTGAATCATTTACGCCCGAAATTTACACCAATTTCAGTTGGATAAAATGGGGTGGTTTCGGGATGGTTGTCGTCAGTTTGCTGGCGATTGGTTTTCGGGAAAAATCAATTCGGTGGCATGCCGATCAATTGCAGAAACTACATCATTTTGGAGTCGGTATCAAGGGGGATTTTAAGGCAGTATGGTTTTCCCTCCGCCCACTGTTTGATGATAAATGGCATCTTGTGGGGTTGGGGATGATTATCTGTGTGGCAACCCTAACGAACGCCCAATTCCTTTCACGTCCGATGCGCTACGATGAGGCTTATACGTATAATATTTATGCGTCTAAACCCATCTTACAATTGATCGCCGATTACTCTCTCCCCAATAATCATATTTTTCATTCCATCTTAGTTCATATTTCTACCGCGCTGTTTGGTGCTCAGCCTTGGGCCGTGCGGCTGCCAGCTTTCATTGCCGGGATTCTGATCATTCCAACGGGTTATCTGGCCGCGTACACCGTCTTTTCGGCAGACGTTGCTCTGCTAGCAGCCGGATTTTGTGCCTTTTTCTCGGTTTTGATGGATTACGCGACCAACGCCCGGGGTTATACCTTGCTGTGTGGATTAACCTTGGTGATTATGGGGCTAGGTTTTTTTGTCAAAAATAATCCGAATCGTTTGGTTTGGATTTTGATCGGAACCGGAGCGGTTTTAGGGTTTTATACCATCCCAACCATGCTGTATCCGTTTGGGGCGGTGGGTTTGTGGTTGTTGGTTGTTTGGATATTTAGGGATTATTCAAAATCGTACTCACCAACGGAGTTCTTTCGTAATTTGGTTTTGCTGGGTGGATTAACGGTTGCTGGGGTAATTTTTGTTTATTCACCAGTCATATTGACCTCCGGTTTTCAGATATTAGTGGGGAATAATTTTGTCAGCGCGTTACCTTGGGTCGAATTCATACCAAAAAATATCGAACGCCTGGCACAAACCTGGCAAATCTGGCACAAGGGAGTCTCGGTTGGGATGATGATCATCTTAGCGGTGGGATTCGTTTTAGGGTTGATTCTCGAACAAAAAATTTCCCGCCAACGAATTTCATTCCCAATCGTTATGATTGTTTTCGCCATAATCGCCGTCAGCGCTCAGCGGGTGGCCCCCTTCGATCGGATGTGGTTATTTGCGGTTCCAGTGCTGCTAATCTGGTCGGCGGCGGGGATGTTTTATGTGTATAAATGGTTCAGCTCTTCGCTTCCGCAAATCCCACAATGGGGATTAGATGTTCTCAAGGTGGGTTTATTCCTCGGATTTTGTGGTGGTTTGCTGCTCCCGGCACGGGCTTATCATCTCGAACGGTCGATCGGAGAGGGTTTTGGTTTAAAAGTTGCCCACTATATCCTCGAAAATGTGTCCCCCGACGATGTTGTCGTTACGATTTTCCCCCATGATGCTCCGATTCGGTACTACCTGGATCTTTACAACCTAAATGATTTTGATTACTTTGATTTTGATCAGAATACGATGGAAAAAGTAATTGTCGTTTATAATTCCAACGCTGGCCAACCGATACCAGAAATCCTCCAAAAACAAAAAATTCCTAATGACTTACTCAATTTTGAAACGCCAAGGTTGATAGATGAGTTTGGCCAACTTGACATCATTGAGATTCCCCGCCGGTAATGGATAATCAAAAAACTGCCCACACATTCTTCGGCCGATCACCGCTGCTCCTCGGGATCACGCTCGGATTGATCTTTCTCTTGGGTATTGGTATCCGGTTATACGATTTAACCGACCCTCCCCTGGATTTTCATTCCACCCGCCAATTTTGGTCGTTCCTGATTGCCCGGGGGATGTATTACGAAAATTTGGATACAGCCCCTGAATGGCAGCGTGATTTAGCGGTCGCTACCTGGAGATCTCAACCGGCAATCGAACCGACAATTTTTGAAACCATTGTGGCAACCACTTATAATGTTGTCGGGGATGAAAAAATTTGGATCCCGCGCATCTACTCAACCCTGTTTTGGGTTGCCGGAGGCCTAGGTCTATATTTGTTGACGAGCGATATGACCTCAGTTGATGGCGGAATGATTGCCTTAATTTTTTATTTGTTTGTGCCATTTGGGGCCATTGCCAGCCGCAGCTTCCAACCTGATCCGTTGATGGTTGCCGCGCTCATTTGGGCCTGGTGGGGGTTTTGTCGTTGGGCGCAGAATAAAACCATGCGGATGGCTTTGATTGCTGGTCTATTAATCGGTTTTTCGATGTTGATCAAGTCGGTGGCGGTGTTTTTCCTGCTGTTTGGCATAGCTGCTTACGTGTTGATTGATTGTGGTCTGAACGCCGCGCTTCGTGACCGCCAGATTTGGTTGATCGCGATCCTAGCGGTCCTGCCGGTTGTTGGGTATACGCTCTATGGCTTATTCTTTTTGGAGATGGAAAGCCAATTTCAAGGGCGTTTCTTCCCTGAAATGCTGACCGATCCGACCCATTACTTCCGTTGGGGTAGTGAGATGATGGCCATTGTCGGTTTCGGGGGGTTGTTCTTAGGATTGGTAGGAATTTTTGGTTTCCAGCAGCCCGCCCAGCGGTCATTTATCATGGGTTTATGGGGTGGCTATTTCCTGTATGGATTGGCTTTCCCCTATCATTTTCTGACGCACAATTATTATCATCTGCCCCTAATTCCGTTGGTTGCGTTGTCTTTGGCACCTATAGCTGCAGCGGGGTTCAAAACGATTCAATCAAGACAGTTAAAAATATTCTCCCAAATGGCAATTGGCGTTCTCATCTTGGCAGCCGTTTTTCTGCAAATGTGGGATATTCGCGTCGAATTAGCCCGATCCGATTACCGGCATGAACCCCCATATTGGGAGGCCATTGCAGATACAGTTGGCCGCGAAAATAAAGTTGCCGCCCTGACCCAAGATTATGGTTACCGCCTGCTTTATTATGGTTGGATTGACGTTCATAACTGGCCGGATACCGGTTTTATGAAATACCGCGAATTACGTGGTGGCCGTGAAATGACTTTTGACGAGTGGTTTGCCAAGCACACCGACGAAATGGATTATTTCTTGGTCACCCGGATTAAAGAATTAGACCGTCAGCAAGAATTGAAAGAAAAATTATACGCAAATTATCCCTTGATCAAAGTAGGGGAAGGTTATCTCCTCTTTGATTTAGGGTCACCAATACAGGAATAAATGTCAAAACAACCCCTCGTCTCCATTGTAACGCCCTCCTACAATCAAGCTGAATATCTGGAAGAAACGATCCACTCGGTGTTAGCCCAAACATATCCGAATATTGAGTATATTGTCATCGATGGGGGGTCAACGGATGGTAGTGTTGACATCATCCGGAAATACGAAGATCGCCTGACAGCGTGGATTTCCGAACCAGATCGTGGCCAAACGGATGCGATTAATAAGGGGTTCGCCCGAGCTACAGGTGAGCTTATGGCCTGGCTTAATTCGGATGATACTTATTTACCCCACGCGGTTGCCGAAGCAGTTGACTTTTTGACCACTAACCCACAAATCGGATTGGTGTACGGAGATACAAATTTCATTGACTCAACTGGTAAAGTGATAGGCAAGTTTAACGCCCACCAAACCAGTTTCAACCGCCTTCGGCGCGGTGGGGTTTATATTCCCCAGCAATCATCATTTTGGCGGACAGATTTATGGCGAAAAGTTGGGCCACTGGACCCGACATTCTATTTTGCAATGGATTATGATCTATGGGTGCGCCTGGCTCGAGTGACCGAAATCAGGTACTATCCCAAAATGTGGGCCAATTTTCGACTGCACGCCGATGCCAAGACGATTGCCGCCGACGAACGATGCTGGCCCGAAATGCTGCGGGTCCACCGCCGCGACGGGGGGACGATTTTTTCCTTGATTTATGGCCGGTATTATTTGCGAAAACTGCTAGCCCCGGTGATTAATTGGCGGCGGAAAACCCTGTTCACGGAGGATGAAATATGAACTTTCGAGCAACCAAAATTCCCGATGTGTTTTTGATTGAACCATCCATTTATGGAGATCATCGCGGTTATCTATTAGAGACATTTCAGGCCCAAAAATTTTCTGCGGCCGGGATTGAAATCGAATTTGTCCAAGATAATCACTCTGGTTCTCAGCAAGGAACCTTGCGGGGTTTACATTACCAGATTCAGCAAGCCCAAGGTAAGTTGGTGAAGGTCGTTGTCGGTGAAATTTATGATGTGGCGGTGGATATCCGGCAAAGCTCGCCGACTTTTGGTCACTGGGTTGGCGCCTATCTTTCTGGAGAAAATAAACACCAGTTATGGATCCCGCCCGGATTTGCCCACGGTTTTTACGTTTTGAGTGAATGGGCTGAAGTATTCTACAAAATGACCAATTTTTACGCTCCCGAATATGAAAGGTCCATTATGTGGAATGACCCAATGATCGGGATCGAATGGCCCATCCTGGCGGGTGCACCACCATTATTATCTGAACGGGATGCCTATGGCAAATTACTTGGGGAAGCTGAAGTTTATAGTTAAGTTACCGTTTAAAATTGCTTCCCGACCAGACCCCAGGGGTTTTTCCATATTCATGCCCATATTTTGGTGAATCTGAAAAACCCTGGGGTCTCTACCGAAAAAATTTTTTACTAAGGAGAACTCTGAATGAGAAATGTTTTGGTCACCGGTGGCGCGGGATTCATCGGTTCTAATTTTGTCCATTTTCTGCTCCGGGTTGAGCCGGAAGTTCAGATTGTGAATTTTGATGCTTTAACTTATGCGGGTAGTCTCGAGAACCTAACGGATCTACCCGATCCAAACCGGCACGTTTTTGTGCGCGGCGATATTTGCGATCGCGACCTGATTGATCGCATCCTCCGCGAACATGAAATCGATACCATCGTCCATTTTGCCGCCGAAACCCATGTCGACCGCTCAATTTTGGGACCGGGTCAATTTGTTCAGACTAATATTGTGGGTACCTTTACATTACTCGAAGCGGCCCGGGTTTGCTGGCTGCAAGAAAAGGGTTTGAGACCCGATGTTCGTTTTCACCACGTCTCAACCGATGAGGTTTATGGCACACTAGCCCCTGACGAACCTGCCTGGACAGAAGAAATTCCGTATGCACCCAATTCCCCATATGCTGCTTCTAAAGCTGCCAGTGATCACCTGGTGCGGTCGTATCACCATACTTATGGATTGCCGATCTCGATATCAAATTGCTCCAATAATTATGGCCCTCGTCAGTTTCCAGAGAAGTTGATTCCTTTGATGATTTCAAACGCTCTGCAGGGCAAGCCCCTGCCCATATATGGCGATGGACAACAAATCCGTGATTGGTTATTCGTTGAGGATCATTGTGAAGCGATCTGGCAAATTATTCGCCAGGGCCGGGTAGGTGAGACCTATAATATTGGTGGGGGCAATCAACCTCCCAATCTAAAAATCGTGAATACGATCTGTCAAATTCTAGATGAACAGGTCAGTGTTTCTCCACACAAGCCCCACAAATCTTTAATTGAATTTGTAAGCGATCGCCCCGGGCATGACCGTCGTTATGCCATCGACATCTCCAAAATTGGCTCAGAACTAGGTTGGGAGCCGCGCCAATGGTTAGAAAGTGGTTTACAACGCACAATTCAATGGTATCTTGAAAATCCAGATTGGACCGTGGCAGTTCAGCAAGAGTCAGATTATGAACAATGGTTAGCCCAAAATTATCAAAATCGTGGAGGCGCTCAATGAAAGGGATCATTCTGGCTGGCGGCAAAGGGACGCGTTTATTTCCATTAACAATCGGTCTCAGCAAACAATTGCTGCCCGTTTACGATAAACCGATGATTTACTATCCGCTTTCAATGTTAATGTTAGCCGGAATTCGGGAAATATTAGTCATCAGTACGCCTGAGGCTTTACCAAATTTCCAGCAATTGTTAGTAGATGGAAATCAATGGGGGTTGGATTTTTCTTATATCGAACAAGCCAAACCGCGCGGTTTGGCCGACGCATTTATTCTCGGACGCGATTTTGTTGGGAATGACCCGGTCGCTTTAATTTTAGGCGACAATATTTTTTACGGTGTAGGGCTTCCAAAGCACCTGAGAGCCGCGGCAAAAACCACGGCTGGGGCCTTAATCTTTGGTTACCCCGTTCGGGACCCAGAACGATATGGGGTCGTTGAATTCGATGGGAATTTTAAAGTTCTGAGTATCGAAGAAAAACCCGAACAACCCCGATCTCATTACGCAGTGCCCGGCTTGTATTTTTATGACAACCAGGTATTAGATATTGCCGCCAATCTAAAACCATCTCCGCGGGGCGAATTGGAGATTACGGATATAAATCTCCATTATTTAGAGCAGGAGAAATTAAATGTAGATGTATTTGGTCGGGGAGTCGCCTGGTTGGATGCCGGAACGCATGAATCGCTGTTGCAGGCGGCCAATTTTGTTCAGGCAGTTGAAGACCGGCAGGGAATGATGATCTCTTGCCCAGAAGAAATTGCCTATCGGATGGGATTTATCACGCAGGATGAACTCTTGCAATTGGCCCAAAATCTAAACAGCAATCAATATGGTCAATATCTGGAACGGTTAGCAAATGGGGATCGGTTGTTGACAAGTTCGTAATGAAAATTCTTCTGATTGGTAAAAATGGCCAGGTCGGTTGGGAAATGCAGCGGACATTAGCTACATTGGGAGAAGTCATCGCGGTTGATTACCCTGAAATTGATCTCAGTACGGTAACGAGCATTCAGGATTGGGTGCAGCGAGTAACCCCCAATGTTATCGTCAACGCAGCCGCGTATACCGCCGTTGACCAGGCCGAAAGCGAGCCTGAATTGGCAATGGCGGTAAATGGGATCGCGCCAGGCATTCTGGCCGAAGAAGCTCAAAAAATTAACGCCGCTTTGATACATTTTTCAACCGATTATGTTTTCGATGGCACCAAAGGACAGGCTTACGACGAGAGTGATTTACCTAACCCAATAAACGCCTATGGCTGGAGTAAATTGACTGGGGATCAGAATATTGAGCAAGTTGGAGGGGTATATCTAATTTTTAGGACGACTTGGGTCTACAGCTTACGGACTGGTGGTTTCGTTCAAAAAGTTTTGGATTGGGCCAGAAAAAATGAGACGCTGAGGATTGTTGACGACCAAATTGGGAGCCCAACCTGGGCCAGAATGTTAGCAGAGATCATTGCCCAAGTTTTGGCTCAAGGTCAGGACAACATTGTGCCCTGGATAGCAAACCGCCGGGGTTTGTACCACCTGGGAGGGGCGGGGACTGTCAGCCGCCTGGCTTGGGCAAAAGCAATTCTAAAATTTGATCCCAAGCCAGATGAGCAAATTGTTGCCGAAACCCTGTCTGCTAAAACCAGTGATTTTCCCACCCCGGCCAAAAGACCTTTATTCTCGCCGGTAAAGTGTGATTTATTTGAGAACACTTTTGGTCTGAGGCTTCCTTATTGGGAAGAAGCGTTGCAACTGGCACTCCAATTTGGGGGACGATAAATGGGTGAGGCACTCCAATGTTGGTGCGGAAACGCAGACTTCCAAGCGTTTTCGCCGGATTATAGAAAATGTACTGAGTGTGGCACTTTAGTTGGTATTCATTTTCCAGGCCCAGAAATAGCCACGGTCTTGAACGATGAAACTGATTTTTATGGTCAAGAATATTGGCAAAATTACCTTGTAGAACAGCATAATTATCCAGATATATCAACTCGGGCTCGTTTTGATCTCTCAGAACGGGCCATTTTTTGGTTAAAGGCGGTGCTGCGATACTGTTTACCACCGAGTAACAGTTTGGAGTTAGGGTGTGGGCATGGCGGCTTTGTTGCGCTTATGCAGCAGGCTGGATTTGAGGCCGCCGGGTTGGAATTGAGTCACTGGCTCATAAATTATGCTCAAGAAAACTTCTCTGTTCCGATGTATCTGGGACCGATTGAGAAGCAGAATATCCCTCCAGAATCCTTAGATTTGATTCTTTTGATGGATGTCTTCGAGCACTTCCCCGATCCCGTAAGGACGATAGAAGTCTGTTCTCAATTGCTAAAACCGGATGGAAAAATCTTCATCCAAACGCCCAAATATGATCATCAGATGAGTTTTGCTGAATTGGAACAGAATCAGGATCCATTTCTAAAACAAATCAAACCCATCGAGCACGTTTACCTCTTCAGCCGTCAAGCGATCCAAAAATTCTTTTCACAATCTTCCGTTGAATTTGTCGAATTCATCCCGCCGTGTTTCGATTATGATATGTTTTTCATCGCCAGTCGATCACCAATTAATTCTTATTCCGATGATGAAATTACCAATTCGCTTCAGGCGACGCCAACTGGACGGTTGACCCAAGCACTGTTGGATTTGGAATTTCAAAAAAATCAACTGGATACTGCCCTCACTGAAGCCAATTCTGATCGAGCTGCACGCTTGGCAAATATCCATGAATTGGAAAACTTGTTGTCCATTGCCGAAGCGGATCGAGCTGCCCGACTCGAAAATATTCATCAATTGGAAGCCTTGCTATCCGCAGCCAGGCAGCAGCAAAAATCCAATCAAGAAACCATTGCAAAGCATACGAATACTATTCAAGTTCTAAAAACCAAAAAGGCAGAATTCAAGCAGGATTTAGATAACTTAGAATTGCAATTAGCTATTGCTGAAACAAAACAGGAAGAAATTCAATCCGAAATTATTATTCTCTCTGATAAACTCCAAAACGCCGAGGAAGATCGGGCTACCGCTAAAAATATATCTAGAAAACTTGCTGAGCAGATATCAAAACAGGCCAAATATCAAGATCAAATTGAAACCGAATTGCGTCAAACCAAAAATGAATTAAAAGAACAGCAGACGCTAACTACAAGTCAATTGGAGCTGATTCAACAGCAGTCTTTTAACCTTGCCGGTCTGGAAAATGAGCTAGAACGGATTCCACTGAGGTTTTTAAGGACTTGGAGTTCCCATATCAGTGCTGGAATTTCGAAATTCCGTTCGAATATTATCCCCCGACCTGGATATAAACAGAAAACCCTAAAGCGGATTGTGATTGACTTGACACCAATTGTTCCTGGAGGGGGGAACGGTGGGGCCAAACTGTTAGCAACCACTTTGGTTCGGGAGTTCAGCCGAAACATTGCCCCCGAATGCGATTTTGTATTATTAACCTCCGATGATTCTCATGATGAATTGGCCTGGTTAGACGCCGAAAATGTCCGCCGAATTTGTGTGAACCAGCGCATAGATTCCCCACCGCAAGCACAGGTAGATTCACCACCAGTAAATCACAACACCGGATCCATTCTCCAGGACTTATTGCGCCGTGGCATCCATGCAATCGGACAGTTCCTTGAATCGATATTGCCGCCCCGTGTTTACCGTCGTTTTTATCGCTTTTATCGTGGCGAATGGAAAACACCCCGCTCAAAGAACATCGTGGCGGCAATAAAAGGGGATATATTGTTTTGCCCGTTTACGGCTCCTTATTATCACAGCTCAGGGGTGCCGACGATTGTAGTGGTCCATGATCTTCAATTCTTGGAGTATCCCCAATTCTTTACCGGGGCTGAGTTTTCTAATGCCGATTATGATTTTCGAAATTCTTGTTTGAAAGCAGAGAAATTAATTTGTGTATCTGAGCATACCCGTCAGCGAGTATTGGCTGAAAGTGAAATCAACCCTGCCAGCGTTAAAACGATTCACACGAGTTTGTATAATCCTCTTCCGCCGGTATCCCATCAAACCGAAACGATTATTCTTGCGGACTTTCAAATAAAAAAGGGTCGGTTTTTACTCTACCCGGCGAATTACTGGCCGCACAAAAATCACGAAATACTTCTAATCGCGGTGCGAATGTTTTATGAGAAATTTCCGCATTCAGATTTGAAATTGGTTTTCACTGGAGCGCCGAGTGAACGGGAAGTGTTTCTGTCCCAAAGTTGCCAGATCTTGGGATTGGAAGACAAGGTGGTGTTTGCTGGGTTTGTGGAACAAAAAGTTTTGGCCACTTTTTATCAAAATTGCCTGGCTTTGGTTTTTCCCTCGCTCTATGAGGGTTTTGGGGTTCCTGTGTTAGAGGCCATGAATTATGGCGTTCCAGTTTTATGCAGCAACCTGACTTCAATTCCTGAGGTTGGACAACAGGCGGTTCACTATTTCGACTCTCGCCAACCAGACGAGATCGTAACCGCGCTTGAAAAGGTCGCTGAAGATGGCGATTATCGCCAGACTTTAATCTCAAAGGGTCAAAAGCGGGCCCAAGAGTTTATGACCCCCACCACTTGGGCTCAAACCTATTTTGATATTTTCCAAGAGACTTTTCAGGCCGATCGGGTATTTTCAAATGCGGTTTCAGGAGTTTATGCTGATCATTGGGTGGGATCTGGCTTCGAGGTGAGTGTTTCTCCTGGGGATGAAAAACGTTTTCTAGAGATTGGCTTTGAGATCCCGGCATGGTTGCCCTCTGAAAAAATTTCGGTCCGCCTGAAAGCCAATGGTCAGGCAACCCGACGTTTCCAATTGCCGCGTGGTTCTTGTCATCAGATAACGATGCCAGTAATCACAGCCGGAAATAGGGTTGAAATAACCATATCGCCGACAGTTTCGCCGGCCCAAATTGGGATTGGAGACGATGTGCGAGCACTGAGTTGTCGAGTATCGAATATAAAAATCCTCTCCCAAAAATCCCAGATCCCAGTCTACTCAGCAGATTTCTAATGCCATGAAAATTTCGGTTGTGATGCCGTCTTATAACCAGGCAGAGTTCATCGAGCGCACGCTCCAAAGTGTGATATCTCAAGGTATTCCTGATTTGGAATTCATTATCTATGATAACCACAGTGATGATGGGACTCAGGAAATATTGACGCCCTATGAATCGCAGTTGAGCTGGATTTCAGAACCAGATCGAGGTCAAGGGCATGCCGTAAATAAAGGCATTCAAAATAGCCGTGGGGAAATTATCGGTTGGTTAAATTCTGATGATCTTTATTATCCTGGGGCATTAAAAACGGTTTTGGAGTTCTTTGAGACCCATTCGGAGGTGGATATCCTTTATGGGGGCGCGGACCACATTGATATCCATGATAAATGGATTGAAGATTATTACACCGAATCTTGGGATTTCGAACGTTTGAAAGATGTCTGTTTTCTTTGCCAACCGGCAGTATTTTTCCGACGTCGGCTGACGGAGAAAATCGGGCTGCTAGATGAACGCCTGTATTGGTGTATGGATTATGACTATTGGCTGCGAGCCGCGTTGGTGGGGGCCAAATTCGCATATCTCCCTCAAAAATTGGCTGGTTCCCGAATGTATCCCAGCAATAAAACCTTGCGTTCGATTGGAAAAGTTCATCGCGAATATCTGGTAATGCTCTCTCGAAATTTCGAAAAAATTCCGGATCAGTGGCTATACAACTACGCCCATGCCATTCTGGACGAAAAAGGGGTCCCGCGGGGGAGTAGAAAATTTTCGATATCAGTGGCTTTGTTATCAAATTGGACCGCCCTGCAGTGGAACCATACAATCAGCCCTGCTATGCGTCAGAACACCTTGGCCTGGATGCGGGCGGCTCTGGAGAAAACCAAGTGAGAATTGGTTTTGATGTTAGCCAAACAGGTACGGCCAAAGCCGGTTGTGGGTATTTTGCCCATAGTCTGATCCGAGCTTTAGCAGATATCGATCAAACCAACACCTATCTCCAATATCCGACTTTTGGTGATATCTATTTTGACCCTGATTGGAAAAAAAATATAGAATATTTGGGAGATAAAAATTTTCGTCGAGGTTTAGCCCATCCAAATCTAATTGCGGCCCGATCTTTTTGGGGACAGCCACCTTCAGATTTTGAGAAGATGTTAGGAAATCCCGATATCATTCATGCCAATAATTTCTTTTGCCCGGTGGGTTTACGAAAAGCAAAACTTATCTACACCGTGTATGATTTGATTTTCCTACAGGCACCCGATTTAACCACCGAAACGAACCGGATTGGGTGTTTTCAGGGCGTTTTCAAGGCCAGTCAATTTGCCGATCACATCATCACAATTTCTAATTACTCCCGGGAACAATTTCTCCATTATTTCCCTTATTACCCTGCCGATCAAGTATCCGTTGTTCCATTGGCCTCGCGTTATTCTCAAACAACAACTTTCGCGGCTCCAAAACCACCCAGTTTAGAAATATTAGATGCAGATGGCTTTTGGCTCAATGTGGGCACCCTGGAACCACGCAAAAACCAAATTGGGATACTGAAAGCTTACGCCGATTTACGAACTGCTGGAAGGACTCAATTCCCACTGGTATTTGCCGGGGGTAAAGGTTGGCAGATGGATCATTTTGAGATCGAGATCGAAAAATTAGGCCTACAAAATGATGTCATCCAGTTGGGTTATGTAAATGATGCTCAACTCGTTTGGCTGCTTCAAAATTGTTTCGCATTTATTTTCCCATCATTTTTAGAGGGTTTTGGTTTGCCGGTTTTGGAGGCCATGAGCCAGGGAGCGGCGGTCATTACGTCAAATACAACTTCATTGCCAGAAGTGATTGGAGAAGCCGGATTATTAGTGGACCCTTACGACCATAATGAGATTTCCTCCGCCATGACCAGGCTGCAAGATGATGAGATTAATCGAAAAACCTTGCAAGCCAAAGCCCTTGAACGTTCGGAAATCTTCTCTTGGGAAAGGGTTGCCCAATCGGTTTTGGATATTTATTCCCAGGTAATCCATTCTTGATTTTTTTGTCCTTTCTTCTGCTGACGCTGAATACGCTGTTATTGAATACCTGCTTCTCATATCGGTCGAGACTTAATTTTGGGTTGAGTCTCTTAATCTTGGGCTATGCTAATTTGGTTGTTACCCTCGAAGTTGCTAGCTTACTATCCCAGATTACCCCTGTTTTTGTAATAGGGTTTCAAATCTTTGTTCTGGTTGGGTTGGGGGTAGTTTGGTACCAACTCGGACAGCCTCATCTTCTCATCCCTTTCCAAAACGGACAGTGGAAAATCTGGACTGAAGTTCCAAAAATTAAAAAGCAACCTCCCCTGCTGGTGTTGTTAATAGGGGTTGCCGTAATTTATGGCCTGGGTGCAATTCTGATCATTTCGCTGCCCCAAAACACCTTTGACAGCATGACATATCACCTCTCTCGGGTGGGTTACTGGCTTCAACATGAGACCTTATTTCCGTGGGATACACCCAATCCGCGCCAGACGACTTTCCCAATCAATGCTGAATTGGGGATATTGTGGACAGTATTGTTTTCGAAATCAGATCGATTTGCCGGATTTGTGCAATGGTTTTCAGCGGTAGGGATTGGGTTGACAATATTTGGACTAGCTCGTCTAATGAAATTTACCCGATCCCAAGGATTATTCGCAGCTTTGATCTGGGCCACATTTCCCCAAATTGCATTGCAGTCGATCACGACCCAAAACGATCTGGTGGTGGCTTTTTTTATCGTTGCGGCAGTTTATTTTCTGTTTTGGGGCGTAAAAACTGGGGAACAGGGGGCTTTGCTGATTTCAGGCTTAGCGGTGGGGCTGGCCGTGGGCACCAAAGTGACGGTTGCGCTCATTGTTCCTGGCTTTTTGCTCACAATTGGATTGCTGTGGATTTTAAATCGGTCATTTCGCAACCAGAATCTTATCAGGTGGGTCGGATATGTCCTGATTGGCATAATCATCCTGGGTAGTTTTACTTATATCCAAAACCAGATATTTTATGGAAACCCGTTGGGTTTAAAACGGTGGACTGGCTGGGTGCTCAGTGGGGGAGTTTCAATTAGCCGGTTACAGCGTATGGGATTGAATCTTTTAATCTATGCCTACCAATTCCTGGATTTAGCGGGTTTACCGGAACCGATTTTTGGAATTGTCAACGAGTTTAAGGCCTCTCTCGCAGAGCTTTTGCTGCAAAACTTTGATCGTACGATGCTATTTTCAAAGATTTATGCCTTAGATCGGGTAATGCGACCATCAAACATTATCCAAGAAGATACGGTTTGGTTTGGGGCTTTGGCCCCGGTATTGCTCATTGCCGGAATAGGTGTGAATTTTTGGCAGGGGCTGAGGCAAAAAGATTTGGTTCGTTTCAGCTTGATATTGATTGGGGGGAGTTTTCTTTTTGTGATCAGCTTTTTATTTGGTTGGACTCCCTTTCGGGTGCGGTATTTTGTGATCATGATCTCGGTTTTAGCCCCGTTGATGGGCGTCTGTTACCTCGCCAAACCGACCCAGCGGATTTATATGTGGTTTGTTACCGTCATTAGCCTGTGGATTTTGAGTTGGGCTTTCATCAATAACATTTCCCACCCGTTGATTGGTTCTGAGTCCATCATTGGCCAAACCCGATCCGAAATACGATTACGAAATAACCCCAAGATGATCAACCCCGCGACATTGGTTGCGGATCATGTTCCGGAAGATGCTGTTTTGCTGACCAGCCTGGGTCTTGACCATTGGGATTATGTCTTGTTTGGCGATAATTTTGAGCGCCAGGTGATCCCATTAGATCCCCAGGATCTTGCAGTCGATGCTGCAGATATCCAGGCTGCCGGAGCGGAATACTTCCTGGTGGCCCCCCGCGAACGCCTGTTTTTAGAAATTCCCGCCGGGTTATCATGGATAGCGGGCGGGGATGGCTGGGATTTGTATCGCGTCGGTGGTGAAGTTTCCGATCAACCAGTTCATCTCCGTGAAAGAATTGCCGGAGTGCAAGATGAACAGAATATTTTGAATGTTTCCCCAGCATTATGGGAGACAGTGGGCGTAACGGAGTTATATGCTCAGGATTGGGGTATCGAGTCGCATGCCAACCAGGGATTTAAATGGTTGGGGGAGGGGCTTAATCAAGGATTACGCGGATTTTTATACTCGGTCACCGATATCCCGGTTTTAATTCGGTTCCGGGTGCAACCAGGCCCGAGTAATATGGGTGTTACTCGCAATTTGGTCGCTGGTTTTTATCGTTACGGACCTTATGGTCCCATCCTCGAAAATGCCCTCAGGAAGGAAATCACAATCTCCGATCTTGAAACGAATGAAATAATCTACCCGTTGAAACCAGGGTTGAATGAATTTCGTTTTTACAGTTTAGATCGGGCCACAGCTCCAGCTAGCGTCACGGGGGATCAACGGCCATTATTGCTGCGCTTAGACCAGATCGAAATTCTCCCGTTCGAAAATAATCCTGGGATTTTGCAGGTCGCTGAAAATTTGCAGCCGCATATCGAGGTTACCGAAAAATTTTTGGCCGAATGGGATGTTGAGGTTTCAGCTACAGAGACCTTTTATTGGTTAGGGACTGGAATTGATCAGGGCTATGAGGCTTTCATTTGGGTTGACCAATCCCATGATGCCCAATTGCAGTTTAAAATGCAGCCTGGACCCGCCAGAGATGATCCGACCCGGAATGTTGCGATATCCTGGGGGAGTTATCCGGGCGATTTAGGTGTTCTAGAATATTCCAAAGTGATCCAGTTTGATAACCCAGTCGAATATGAAATTGAGCTTCGACTCCAACCTGGGTTGAATTCGGTTGCTTTAGCTGTCTTAGATGATGCTAATGTTCCCATCCACGCCAATGGAGATACGCGGCCATTATTAGTTCAACTGAAGCGTATTGACCTGCTGACTGATTATGAGTAACCTTCCTTCAATTTCAGTCATTACTCCCTCGCTAAATTCTGGGAAATTTATACGAGCGACGATTGATTCAGTCCTTTCCCAAAATTATCCCCATCTTACCTATCGGGTCGTCGATGGGGGCTCAACCGATAATACTGACGAGATTCTGCGATCTTTTGGCAACCGTTTGGATTGGGTTTCAGAGCCGGATGACGGTCAAGCGGCGGCAATCAATAAAGGTTGGCAAAAAACGGATGGGGAGATCATCGCCTGGCTGAATGCCGATGATATTTATCTATCGAACACATTGGGGGATGTAGGTAGATATTTTCAAAAGCATCCTGAGGTGGATATCATTTTCGGAGCTTGTGATTATATCTCTGCCGCTGGAGATGTTTTGCGGCCTTATCCCACCGCCCATTTTGACCGCCGGACTTTTATTTGTAATGCGATAAATTTCATTCCACAACCCGCAACATTTATCCGGCGGAGCGTTCTCGAAAAAATCGGCTGGTTAGACGAAACCCTTTCCTTTGTTTTTGATTTTGACTATTGGTTGCGAGCCAGTTTAGATCATAAAATCGTATTCGTTGAGCATAAATTAGCAGCCATGCGCCTGCATCAGGACTCGAAATCAACAACCGCCTTCGGCCATTTTGGTGCCGAGTTGATCAGGGCATATCAGAATTTATTCTCCGAGCCAGCTTTACCCTCTGAATTAGTCGATTTGAAAACTGTGGCCTTTGCCAATGTCTATCATCGGGCGGCTGATTGTGCCTTTTGGGCTGGAGAATCTTCTCGAGCCCGGAAATATGTGCGTAAATCCAGACAATATCAAATGTGGCCCCCTCGCAAACTTTGGTTTTGGGTTGCATTGGGGAAATTTGGATACAGGCTGGAGAACAAGTTTTATCCAAATCCTTATCTGCCATGATGCCGGTTCGAGTAGCAATTTGCTATGATACACAATTGAATATTGGCGGAGTTGAAACCCATTTAGTCGCGTTATTGAAACAAAGCGATCCGGATCAGTTTGAGTTTGTGATATTTTCCAAGGTTTCCGACGAATTCAAATCCGCTGTTGATCAAAAAAACGTAAAATTTGCCGCGCTCGGAATTGGGCATCCCCTTAATCCCGTTTTTACCTGTCGCATGGCGCAAAAATTGCATCAAGAGCGGATTGATCTGGTACATGCCCATAGTCCGTCCGCCGCATTGTGGGGGCGGTTGGGCGCTCGAATTGCCCAGAAACCTTGTTTGGTAACAACCCACTTGCCAGTGGAGCATTATCACGGCAATTTGCAGACCATTAAGGCTCGAATTGGGCGTCAAATATATATTTTGCTAGACCGGTGCTTGAATCGCAATCGGAGATTTTCTCGGTACATAATTTATGTCTCCACTAATCAATACCATCAAGACCTCAGCACAAATCCGGCGTTATCAAAATATGCCAACGTGATCCCCAATGGTGTCGGTTTGAAACGTTTTCAGAATCAGAACCGCCGGGCTCTCCGCACTCGGTTTTCCGTGTCAGATGATACCCTTGTGATCGTTTTTGTCGGTCGCTTGACGTATCAGAAAGGGATTGATGTTTTGCTGGATGCAATTGCCCAGTTTTCGGATGACACGAACATCACTTTGTGGTTAATCGGCACGGGTGAACTGGAGTTTGAGTTGAAAGCGCGCGCGGCTAATCTGGGGTTGGATAATCGGGTCACTTTTTGGGGCTCTCAATCGGAAATCCCCGCATTTCTGGGGGCCAGTGATATATTTGTCTTACCATCCCGCTATGAGGGCCTACCAATGGCTTTGGTGGAAGCTCAGGCTGCTGGATTACCGGTAGTTGTCTCTCGAACTGGGGAGATAGAAAAATGGATCGCGGATGATATCGAAGGCGTACTGGTATCTCCCGAAGATCCATATGCGTTGGCACAGGCGATCAAAAAACTAAACTCCGATGAGAAATTGCGCCAGAAAATATCAATCAATAATCAGATCGCTGCTCAACACTATGCCGATTCTGAAATGGTTGCTAAGATTAATGCTGTGTATCTAGACTGTATACAGAAAACATAGACCCCAGGGATTTTACGAAGAAATTAGAACGAAATAAATTTATGTAGACAAAAACATTTTGATTTCAGATTACTTTTAGAAACCCCTGGGGTCTTTGCTGAGATTAATTATCAATTAGCTGTCTAAAGTCAAAACATTGATACTCATCCTGCGTACATGAGAAAAATAATCGCTCGATTTTCAAACGAACTGTATGACTCAGATCGCCGGCCGCATCCACTCGTGGAAGAAATGTTGGCAATTTTTCAGTATCGAGAACTTATCTATCAGTTTGTCTCTCGTTCGATAAAGACTCGCTACAAACGGTCGATTTTAGGCGTCGTTTGGACGATGCTAAACCCGCTGTTGACGATGATCGTCTTGACTATTGTGTTTTCAAATCTCTTCCGGTTTGAGATTGTGCATTTCCCAATTTATGTGTTAAGCGGTCAGGTTGTCTGGATTTTCTTCTCCAATGTGACGAGTAGTGCTATGGGGGAGATGGTCTGGAGTGGCGATCTATTAAACCGAATATATGTGCCCAAATCGGTTTTTGCAGTAGCCGCCATTGGAACCGGGTTGGTCAACTTATTTTTGTCAATATTTCCACTAATTGGAATTGCTTTATTTTTGGGAGTACGGCTCAATCTTTCCATTTTGTCTTGGCCACTGATCATCTTGTTACTGTCGGTATTTTGTTTGGGTGCCAGTCTCTTTTTATCAACCCTGGCGGTCTATTTTGCTGACATTCTCCCCGTTTATGAGGTGGTTCTCACAATTTGGATGTTTGCGACTCCAATCATCTATCCAGTTGACATTGTGCCGGTTAAATGGCTGTGGATTTACAAACTAAATCCTATGTTTTATTTTGTAGAAGCCTTCCGCTTACCCATTCACTATGGGCTAATGCCTGGACGAGGATTGTGGATCCCGGCCATCATTATGGCTTTGGTCTCACTTCTGGTAGGGGGGCTACTCTTTACATCCAAATCAAGTGAATATGCCTACCGCTTATGATTGAGCCCCAGCAAATTGATAATGTAGTCTCTCTCGAAGATATATCGGTAGTCTATCGGTTGCCCCGTGAGCGTTTATCGGGGATTAAAGAATTCACCATTCGCTGGTTGCAACGGCGCATCACTTATGATGAGTTTTGGGCCTTAAAAAGTGTTAGCTTTCAAGTGACCAAAGGGGAAATATTTGGTGTCATTGGCCCCAATGGGGCTGGCAAGAGTACCCTGCTTAAGGTTATGGCAAAGGTACTCACGCCCCAAGCTGGGAGAGTCATTATCCGCGGAAAGCTGGCGCCATTATTGGAATTAGGGGGCGGGTTCCATCCCGAATTGACCGGCCGCGAAAATATCTATCTTAACAGCGCGCTTTTAGGGCGAACGCGCTCGGAAACAACCGCCCTGATTGATCAAATCACTGCCTTTGCCGAAGTAGGTGATTTCATTGATGCCCCCCTACGAACTTATTCAACCGGGATGGCGGCTCGTTTGGGATTTTCAGTGGCAACCTGCGAACGCCCTGACATCTTACTCATCGATGAAGTTTTGTCTGTTGGGGATGTCTTGTTTCAGGAAAAATGTTTGGATCTCATGTTGAAGTATAAGGCTCTAGGAACTACGATCATCGTTGTATCTCATGATTTGGGGACAATCCAACGATTTTGCGATCGGACTTTGTGGTTATCGGGCGGACAAATTAAGCTAATGGGTGCCCCCCAAGAAGTGGCCCGCGAGTATTTGCCTGGTGCCTAAGACCAAGTTTGCCCGGGTGATCATCTGCCGTTCAAATCCAATTGACCCCGATCCGCGGGTAGAAAAGGTTGCCCAAGCATTGGTAGCGGCAGGGTTTATGGTCAAAGTTTTGGGGTGGGACCGAACGGCCAAACTGCCGCAGCAGGAGAAATTAAATGGAATTTGGATTAGCCGTTTGCCAATCCAGGCAGATTTCGGTCGCGGGATTCAAAATTTCCCGGCCTTGCTTCGTTGGCAATGGCATCTATTGATCTGGTTGCTTCGCCATCGGAGAGAAATTGATTTGATCCATGCCTGCGACTTCGATACTGTCCTACCCGCATTGGCATTGAAATTCATCTTTCAAAAGAAGGTGATCTATGATATCTTCGATTTCTATGCCGATCACCTCCGAGCTACTCCTGCCTGGATCAAGCGTTTGATCCGCTGGATGGATAATTGGAGTATCAATTATGTCGACGGGGTTATTGTGGTGGATGAGGCCCGGTGGGCTCAAGTTCCCCGCGCCCTGCCTAGGCAGTCGGCTGTGATCTACAATACCCCTAAGGATATCCTGGCCAATTTACAGGCTGACGAAAATCAATCTGACCAAAATCCGTTTACGATTGTTTATGTCGGTTTATTACAGCGCGAACGGGGGATTTTCGAGTTAATCAACGTTGTGGCGCGTCACCCTGAGTGGCGGTTTCATTTGGCCGGTTTTGGCGGCGATGAGGCAGAAATGATCGTTTTAGCCAATCAACTTTCCAATGTTGAGTGGCACGGACGGATCCCATATCGGCAAGCTTTACAATTGAGTCATTCTGCTGATATCATTTTTGCAACCTATGATCCGGCGGTTCCCAACCATCGTTTTGCCAGCCCAAATAAAGTTTTTGAAGCCATGATGCTTGGCAAACCGTTGATCGTTACTCACCACACCCATATTGATCAAATTGTGAAAAAATTTGATTGTGGCATAGTCATTCCTTACGGAGATGAGAAAGCGCTGGAAAAAAGTCTGTTGCTTCTGAGTTCTGATCCGCAATTGCGGAGACAACTAGGAAATAAATCCCGGCAGGCCTATGAGCAAAATTATCAGTGGTCACAAATGGAGGCTCGGTTGCTAAGTCTCTACCAAGCCGTACAATTTGAATAATGTCCTCCCGAAACCGCCTATGTCAAAAATTGCCCTGGTTGCCAACACCGACTGGTATCTCTATAATTTTCGCCTGGCTTTTGCGCGCCGGTTACGCAATTTGGGTCACGAAGTCATTTTGGTCACCCCCCCGGGAGAATTTTGCAGTCATTTTGAGCGGGAAGGTTTTCAATGGATTCCCTGGTCTTTAGAACGGCACACGATTTCTCCCTGGAAAGAACTTCAGGCAATTGGGCATTTATATCAAATTTACCGGAAAGAATATCCCCAAATCGTTCATCACCATACGATTAAGGCCGTCCTGTATGGTTCTTATGCCGCTTGGATGGCCCGAATTCCTGGCATTGTGAATTCAATTGCAGGTTTAGGTTATGTGTTTCTCGAAACAGATATTCTTTCTCGAGTTATTAAAGGGTTGATCACCCCATTTTATAAACGAATTCACACTATTCAAAATTGTGTTCACATATTTGAAAATGAGTCTGATCGGCAATTCTTTTTGAATTCAGGATATTCCAAGGCCTCAAAAGCACACTTAATTGAGAGTGTGGGGGCCGATCCGGCCAAGTTTTCCCCTGTTCCCGAGGTGGATGGGGAGCCAATCATCTTGTTTGCTGGTAGGATGTTGTGGGATAAAGGAGTAGGCGTTTTTGTCGCCGCCGCCCGTCTCCTGAAATCAACGGTAAAGGCCCGGTTTGTATTGGTTGGCCGACCCGATCCCGGCAATCCGGCCAGTATTTCAGAATCCCAATTATTGACTTGGCAAGATGAAGGCTTGGTCGATTGGTGGGGCTGGCAGGCGGACATGCAAATGGTTTATGCGCGTAGTCACGTGGTGGTGTTACCAACCAGTTATGGCGAAGGAGTGCCCACGGTTCTCATTGAAGGTGCAGCCTGTGGACGTTCATTAATTGGGTCAGATATCCCTGGGTGCAGGGCGGTGATTACCCCTGGAAAAAATGGATTTTTGATTCCTGAAAATGATCCAGTTGCCTTGGCTGAAGCTGTGATCCAATTGGCCCAAAAACCCAATCTACGACGGGCTATGGGGGCTCGCGGCCGCCAGATTTTTATGGAAAAATTTACAAATGATCGGGTAAATACGGCCTTGATAGATGTTTATTCCCACCTGCTATCAGAAATTAATGGTACTGAAAGTTTGTCATGAATAATTGGCATTTACGTACAGAGATTTTGCGCATTTCTCACCGTTGGTATCAAGTGATTCTTTTTTGTGTCTTTGGTGGGTTGATTGGCTTGGGACTGGGGACAATTTGGCCGGCGCCATATCGAATAAGTTCTGATATTTATGTGGGCCTGAATGCTTATCGCTCTCCCTATGATAATTATTTTGCCAATGTTGCTCAACAAGAATTTCGAATGGTGGATGACTATAAAAATTGGCAGCTTGAACAATTGAATGCAGTGATCATTTCAGATGCTTTACTGACTGAGACCCTCCGCCTGCTGAAGGCCGAGAACGCTGACTTGCCCCAGATGTCAGTTGAAGAGTTGCGGTCGCAACTCACCGTCATGTGGCGCAATGCAGGAGAATGGCATTTGGGGGTGGTATCAGAATACCCCGCAATGGGCCAAAAAATTCTTCAAGCCTGGAAATCAGTCATTGTCAAAGACATCAACACTGCGATTTCCCACAGCCAACGCGTGGTAGCCCTCGATATTCAAATGTCCCAAATATCGGACGAGATGCTCCAAATGACTCAGAAAGAGCAGCGGCTTGCATATGCCCTTGCTGAGTTGAAAAATTGGCAATCAGATGTGAATGAGACCGAATCTGACCGGATTTCAGGCCAAGATCATTGGGAGTTAATGGGAATTGGGACTCAAATCGCATCCTGGAACCCCATATGGATCGAGATGCTAGATGCTGCTCCAAAAAATGGTGATCCAATCGAGAATTACATATCATGGGCCGGTCGAGTTACAACCGTAGTCGAGCAAGATCTGGCTGCGATTCCAGCCCAATTAGTCGGGCTAACGGCACAATTAAAGATAGTTGAATCTCAATATATCGAGGAAACATCCCAAAGTTATGGCCTTGCTGCAACCTTAGTTGTCGAAGATATTTTTCCAGAAACCACGAAAATAGAACGAATTCGCCCAACAGGGGTGTTAATGCTGATTGGGAGTATTTTGGGATTGTTTGCCTGGGGGGGATGGGTTAGTTACTACCTAAAACAATCCGAACAAAAATGAATCGGTCGCGCCTTTTCTCTGTCGTTCAAAAAGTATTGTGGGCCTTGTTCCTGGTTATGCTTCCAGTTACGAGTTTCCCGCATTTTCCGGGTTTCATGGGGAAAAGTGTTTTGGTGCGGCCATTGGCCTTGTATCCTTTATTTGGTTTGTTGTTAATCGTGACATTACCACGATTGATTACAAAACCACTGCCCCGCACACTCATTCCATTGTTTGTATTCCTTAGTTTAGCGGTATTTAGTACCGTCTTTGGTTTTTCGCGTGGTATCGAATCGAATCTTGCCATTTCGGTTGAAGGCCGGGCTTTACGAACACTCATTACCTTGACATTGGGGATCATGTTTTACCTGACTGTGGCACTTTATCCCCAATCGGATAAAGATTTGCGCTTTACTCTAAAATGGTTGTACATAGGCTTTGGCATTGCGTTACTGTGGGGAAGTTTACAAGTGATCTATGTTCTCAAATTTGACCGCCAATAT
This sequence comes from uncultured Anaerolineales bacterium, assembly GCA_964453155.1. GTDB lineage: Bacteria > Chloroflexota > Anaerolineae > Anaerolineales > UBA11858 > CAYVQU01. The sequence continues at coordinate 36,598 of CAYVQU010000023.1, forward strand.
TTCAACCTGCTAAACGATATTCAACATCTGTTTTCCTCACGAAAATTATTTCCCAAGCGCATTTCGGGGATGACGTATGAACCCAGTTGGTTTGCAGAGCAAATTACGTTTCTTTTGCTGCCTTGGTTATTGTCGGCCGTAATATCAAAAACATCCGTGTTCCGTTGGCGGTATCATTGGCTTACTGGGGAAGTGATTCTATTGGGGTGGGCCTCAATCGTGCTCCTATTCACCTATTCGCGCGGCGGTCTAGCCCTGTTTGCAATCTTGATTGGAGTTGCTTGGTTGATACGACCGCGGCCAAAAAGTAACCCACAAAACACAAATCATCGCTTATTACTCAAGCGGTTAGCTCAAGTAGGTCTAATATTGATCGTTTTGATCGCGATTGTTTTTATCGTCGGGCAACAGAATCAATATTTCGCCCGGTTATGGGGCTATTGGACCGATGAAGAGGCCGAAGGTACTTTTCTGTATTACATCGCTTTTGATCAGCGGTTTGTCTTGTGGGAAACTGCGTACCGGGTTTTTGCCGATCATCCCATTTTAGGGGTTGGCTTGGGAAATTTCACTTTCTATTTTGACAAATACCTACCTGATCGACAATATAAAAACCCCGAAATCCTGCTCAAACTTGTCCCCGATATAGGCCGGAATCAAATAGTTACCGTAAAAAATCTCTTCGTCCGGTTGCTGGCTGAAACCGGTTTAATCGGAACCGCCGCATTTTTTTCGTTTCTCATAGCTTTGGGCGGCGCTACAATATTTTTGAATATGGCTCCAGATCCGGCTGCAAAATATTGGGGGCAAGCTGGGATGTTAGGATTAATTTCATTTCTGGTCGTAACTTTTTCGGTCGATTCATTTGCGATTCCCAATATGTGGGTTGTCTTCGGTTTAATCACCGCGAGTACCCAAGTCTATACAAACCAGCTTTCTCATAACTCTTGATGATTTAGCAGTTTTCGGAAATAATCTTGAAATAAATTGCCCGTTACAACGGAAAACCGCGCTAGTTTAAGCAAAATCGTGTGATGGTGGAACTGGCCAATGTTAATTTCAAAATTCAAACCGTCACACACTTATTGGTAATAATATCCGGGGATATTGACTCAAGGTATTAAATTATTTATATAGGCAAATTAAAAGAAATTATTATGCAAAAAACCCTCCCTTTTATCGTTATCACTTGTATTGTTGTTTTATGTTGTTGTCTCCTGGGTGCGATCCTAGTTGGGGCAGGTATTATCACGAGCGCGTTTTTATTTGAACAGAATGATTATTCTGGTACTGATATTACCCCAAATGAAACCCCGGTTGTATTTCGGCCAGAAATGCCAGATACAAAGGAGCATTCAGAAACTTTGTCTGCTTTGGAGAATACCGAAATTCCAGTTAATGATTTGCTCGATTTGGCCCAACGTCTCGAAGGTAAAGGTCCAATCCCCAAGACCTTGGAGCCCCCCTCGGCACCCCTCACACCCGGAACCCGTGAGTCTTTTTGGGTAATGGATACCGATACCAACGAAAGCTTTGAAATTGAAGCAACCCTGGCCTACGTGACCGAACATTCCTATTTTTGGATAGAAAATGATATTGAGTATTCCGAATCCGATTTGAAAAAATTGGCTGAAACTTTTGAAGACGAAATTTATCCCACCAATCGAGAGTTTTTTGGTACGGAATGGTCTCCAGGTGTCGATGGTGACCCTCATCTTTATATTTTATTTGCTCAAAATTTAGGTTACAACCTGGCAGGTTATTTCTCCTCCGCCGATGAATATCACCCCTTGGCTCACGAGTATTCTAATGCGCATGAAACTTTTGTGCTCAATGCCGACAATCTTGATTTCGATGAAGAATATACTTATAGTGTTTTAGCCCATGAATTTCAACATATGATCCACTGGTATCAAGATCGCAATGAAACTTCCTGGCTCAATGAAGGTTTTTCGGAGTTAGCAGCCTTTCTCAATGGGTATGATGCGGGTGGCTTTGATTACCTTTACACTTCAGATCCCGATCTGCAATTAAACGATTGGCCCAATGATTCCAGTGCCACCTCTCCCCATTATGGGGCGGCATTTTTATTTGTGACTTATTTTTTAGATCGTTTTGGTGAAAATGTCACCCAGGCATTGGTGAGTCACCCAGCCAATGGCATGGCCAGTATTGATGCTGTTTTAACCGAACAGGGGATGTTAGATCAATTAAGCAACCAACCCATTTTAGCGGACGATGTCTTCATTGATTGGGCCCTGGCGACCTATCTCCGCGACGATCAAATTGCCGATGGCCGCTTCACATATCGTAATTACGCCAATGTACCCGGATCTGATATTACTGAAACGGTACGGGATTGTCCGGCCAGCGTTGAAACCCGTGATGTCCATCAATACGGGGTGGATATAATAAGAATAAAATGTAGGGGTGATTTTACCCTCAAATTTGAAGGTTCTACCCAAGTCGCGGTCATTCCCAGCGAACCCTATTCTGGGGATTATGCCTTTTGGTCGAATCGAGGTGACGAATCAGATATGATCCTCACCCAGTCATTTGATTTTCAAGACCATTCTGGCCCACTAACCCTGACGTACTGGACTTGGTATGATATCGAAACCGATTACGATTATGTTTACCTAGAAGCTTCCCTGGATGGCGAGAATTGGCAAATATTGACCACGCCCTCCGGCACCGGCGCTGATCCTTCCGGTAACAGTTTTGGCTGGGGGTATAACGATCTCTCGGGGGGGGATGGAACCTGGATTCAGGAGCAGGTCGATATCTCGCAATTTTCCGGTCAAAATGTCCAACTGCGGTTTGAATATGTGACCGATGCGGCCGTGAATGGTGAAGGTTTGCTCTTAGATGATATCGCTATCCCTGAAATTGGCTATTTTACGGATTTTGAGGTTGATTCGGGCGGTTGGGAATCTGCGGGTTTTGTACGAATCCAAAATCAGCTCCCCCAAACGTATCGACTGGCGTTAATCCATTCAGGGAAAAATACCCAGGTAGAGTATTTACAACTTAATGCTGATAATACCCTCGAGTTTCCGATTAGTATTGGTGATGATGTTGATGAAGTTGTCTTAGTTGTTTCGGGGACGACCCGCTATACCCGCCAAAAAGCACCCTATCGGTTTGAAATTCTTCCTTAAAAATAAAACTGGGCTTCTGTAAGCCCAGTTTTATTTTTAGGTGGGTTTTCGCATTGAAGCGAGTTGTTCTTCCATCTCAGCCCGGCGGGTCTCTGCGGCTGCTTTGACCTCCTCCTGAATGCGTTGAGCTTGTTCTTGGAATTTTTCACGTAGTTCGTCGCCAGATGCCGGGGTCAACAAAAATGCTAAGGTGGCTCCGACTAACCCCCCCATTACAGCCCCAGACATAAAACTAAAAATTTTTTTCATAACCGACTCCTGTCATAAGTTAGACTTTTTCATTATTATAAACCTAGTTTTAACGGTTTTATGATGAATCTAACCAAATTGCTGCCAAAAATATATCTGGTACGCACTTATGGTATTATTCCGCCGCATAAAATTGTGATGAGTAATCAATATGATGTCTACACCATTAATTATCTCTGTAGGAATGCCCCGGGCCGGATCCGGTTGGTATTACAACTTAATCCACGACCTGGTCGTTGCCAGTGGCGGCCAGGATGCCCGTCAAATCCGTCGAAAATTCCTGTTACAGCCGATATTGACCGAAATTAATTGCAATATTGGCGCATTTACAACCAAGCGTTTGATCCCAGTAATGATTCCGGCAGCCGTGGGTAATTCCTATGTGATCAAGGCTCACGCGGGCCCCTCTCTCTTGACTTTGAAGTTAGTTCGCAGTGGAAAAGTTCTCCCTACATATATTTATCGTGACCCCCGCGACGCCTTACTTTCAGCCTTCGAATATGGCCACCGCAAACGGGAAAAAGGTCGGGTTGGTGCTTTTTCAGATTTGGGTACGATTGAAACCGCAATTGATTTTATGAGGGAGTATATCGAAATTTCGAATGCCTGGCTCGCGTGTGACTTGGCCTTGCACACTCGCTACGAAGATTTACTCTTGAACTATGAGACTGAAATCGAACGGATCTTATCGCATTTACAGCTTGAGAAAAACGAAGTCCTGAACCCCATCATTGAAAAATATCGCCCCGAAAAAGGTCGCTCGGAACAAAAAGGAACTCATTTTGTCAAAGGCAAGATTGGTCGTTACCTGCAAGTTTTCACAACTAAGCAACAGCAATTCTGCTTAGATGCCTTTGGCCCTTATCTCGAAAAAATGAGATATCCAATCCCATAAGTTGAGGATGCATGCAAGCTTATAGCCAGGCGTTCGCCAAAGTTTATAATGCGATGTGGGGGGATTTCGCCAACCGGATCGCACCCCATATTCATCGGTTTTATACAGCCACCGAAGTGGGACGCCGAAATCACACCCTGCTGGATTTGTGTTGTGGTACTGGCCAACTATCAGCTTTTTTCTTGGAAAATGGCTTCAAAGTAACCGGATTGGATTTGTCCAAAGGTATGTTGTCGTTGGCGCGCGAAAATACCTTACCCTACATCGTCGCAGATCAGGTCGAATTCGTCTTGGGGGATGCTGCTGATTATCAATTGGAATCGAATTTTGGTTTGGTGGTATCGGCATTCGATGCTCTCAATCATCTCGAAAATTTGGACGCCCTTGGCAGTTGTTTCCGATCTACTTATGCTGTGATGGTATCAGGGGGAACTTTTATATTCGATCTCAATACCCGCAAAGGATTGACGCGTTGGAATGGGGTGGTCGTTTATCCTGGGGAGGACATTTTTTATGTCAATCGTTCCATTTACGATGATATAACCATCCGGGCTTGGAACAAAATTACCGGATTTGTTCGGGATGATGATGGCCGCTTTGAACGATTTGATGAAACCGTTTATAACACCGTCTTTGATTTGGATGCAGTTCTCGAATTATTAGAGTCTATTCACAATAAGGGGTGAACATGGTAAACCAGTCCAAACTGAG
>CAYVQU010000024.1:0-41332 GCA_964453155.1 uncultured Anaerolineales bacterium
TTTTTTGTTGCTCAACGCTTCTGTTTTGCCTGAGTTACTGCAGTAGAGTCTACAATGAAAACCTTAATTATCTCGGATATCCACGCCAATATCACTGCTCTTGAGGCCGTCCTAGCGGATGCGGGGGAAATTGATTCTGTCTGGGCTTTAGGAGATGTGGTGGGGTATGGTCCCGATCCGAATGAATGTGTGGAACGGGTGCGAGATTTGCCCAATATCGTCTGTTTGTTGGGGAATCATGATGCCGCTACGATTGGGATGATCGACGATATTACCTTCAATCCGGCCGCTCGGATGGCAGTCCAGTGGACGCGTACAACCCTGAACCCCGAAAATTTAGCTTATTTAGATCGGTTACCCGAATATCTGCGGTTGGGGGACATAACTTTGGCTCATGGTAGTCCGCGCGAGCCGGTGTGGGAATACTTACTCGATACCCGCAATGCCACCGAGAATTTCTCATATTTTTATACGCCCTACTGCCTGGTTGGACATACTCATCTACCAACCATTTATACCCAATTGGACGAAAACGAGTATGCGCGATTAATCGCCCCAACCAATGGCATTGAGCTAGACTTAGTACCGCGCTCAATCATTAATCCCGGCTCGGTGGGGCAACCGCGGGACCGCGATCCTCGGGCGGCTTATGCGATCTTGGACCTGGATCAAATGAAAATCTCATTTCATCGGGTAGCCTATGATATCAAGGCCGTCCAAGAACGGATGAAGGTCGCCGGGCTGCCTAACCGTCACGTAATGCGGTTGACGGAGGGGTGGTAGGGGAACTTTTAGCCGGATAGTTACGTCATTAGGGGGAACGTTACCAATTTTCAATCTTTTGATATAAAAATTTTGTAGTAACGGGCCTGCAAGAGTCAAGGCTTTGTCAGGATATATTCAGCCGAGTATCAAGTACTCAAGTTAGCTTGTGATATCCTAAGATTAGAAAATCGAAAAATAGGAGTGCAAAAATGTCTAAAAAATTATTGTTTGTTTTGCTGAGCTTGGTCCTGATTCTGGCAGCTTGTGGTAGTGCGGCGTCTTATGATTATGCTGAAGCACCAGCCATGGCCCCGATGGAATCCAAATCTTTTGGTGGCGGTTTCGATGATGGGATGGTCTCTGCCGAATATGAAATGGCCGAAGAAGAAAGTGGGTCAGCCAATTTTGCGGATAGTATCAGCGGTGAACCCGTTGAACGCATGGTCATCAAGAATGCGGATCTCTCCATTGTGGTCACCGAACCTCTCGAGAAAATGGATGCGATCGCGGCCATGGCGGAGGAAATGGGGGGCTTTGTGGTGGGGTCCAATGTTTGGCAAACCACCTTGAGCAACGGTTCCAAAGTTCCCCACGCCAGTGTCACTATTCGGGTTCCGGCCGAACGGTTTGATGAAGCTCTCGATACCATTAAGGTCGATGTTGGCGAGGTCACGGCCGAAAATGTTTCTGGGCAGGATGTGACCCGCGAATATACGGATCTGCGTTCTCGTTTGGGTAACCTGGAAGCGGCTGAAAAGAAACTACAAGAAATCATGGACGAAGCCTCTGATACTGAGGATGTGCTTCAGGTTTACAACAATCTCGTCGAAGTCCGCGAGCAGATTGAAGTGATCAAAGGGCAGATGCAATACTATGAGCAGGCTGCAGCCCTCTCGATGATCAGCGTGGATATCAGCGGCGATGAAGAGGCTCAGCCCCTCCAAATCGGTGGCTGGAAACCCGGTGGGGTGGCCAAAGACGCCATTGAAACCATGGTCGATACGCTCCAATGGTTGGGCGACGCGGCAATTTGGGTGGTACTTTGTGTCCTGCCGATCGGAATCGTTGTGGGGATCCCACTGTTCTTCGTGATCCGGGCTGCCCGTCGCATGCGCCAACGACGCAAGGCAGAAAAAGCTGCGGAAAAGGCCGATATTAAAGATAACGAGGAATAATCACAAATCTCTAAAAAAACCAAAAATACCCTGATTTTTGAAAATCGGGGTATTTTTGGTTTTAAACACCCCTGACACAACCTTGTCATAATTCTGTAACAACTGCCGAGCATAATTTGAGCATCGAGTGTTGGCATAGGCCAACGAACAACTTTTGACACAAAGGAGACAATCATGTTCAAACGAATTGCTATTTCCACTTTTGGAATTTTAATGGGTGCGCTGCTCGTTGTTGGCGCGATTTATGGAACTCGGACGGCTTTCGCCTCCGCTCAGTCCCGGCAACCGGTTGTGATGGCCGGCGAGATGGACGAGGGCGATTTCGATCTGGAAGAAGATTACGAGTGCGACTGCCCCGATTGGTTCGTCATCGCGGCCGAAGCGCTCAGTATGGATGAAGATGCGCTCTGGGAAGCCTTTGAAGGTGGACAAACCCTCGCCCAAATCGCGGCTGAGCAGAACGTTGATCCCCAAACCATTATCGAGGCGGTCATCGCGGCCGAAACCACCTTTACGGCCGAAATGGTCACTGCTGGTGAATTTTCTCAAGAAGAAGCCGATGAATGGCTGGCCGAACTCCCTGCCGAAGCCCAGGCTTTTATGGATGAATCCATTGCCGATTGGGAGCTGTGGGAAGGTGTCGATTGGTTCGGTACCGCCGCAACCACATTAGGGCTGGATGAAGAGGCCCTGTTCGAGGCCCTCGACGCTGGTCAGACTCTCACCGAAATCGCCGCGGCGCAAGGTGTCGCGGTAGAAGACATCACCGCGGCCATCCTGGCAGCCGAGACGGCCTGGTTGGACGAAATGATCGCCGCGGGTGAACTCACCCAAGAAGATGCCGACGAATGGCTGGCCGAAATCCCAGAGGAAACCCAATACTTCTTGGAAGAATCCCTGGACGATTGGGAAATGTGGGAAGATGAGGACGATTATGGTCTCGACTGGTACGCAGTCGCCGCCGAAACGCTGGGTGTCGATGAAGAGGCTCTCTTCACCGCCCTTGATAGCGGTCAAAGCATCGCCGAGTTTGCTCAGGCCCAAGGTGCTGATCCCCAAGCTGTAATCGACGCCATCGTCGCCGCCGAGAAGGACTGGGTAGATGAATGGCTGACCGAACTCCCCGCCGAAGCCCAATCCTTCGTCGAAGAATCCTGGGATATGGAGTTTGATGAAGAAATGCCAAACCCCTAAACATCAGATAACTGCACGCAAAGACGCTAAGCCGCAAAGTTTGCTTAGCGTCTTTGCGACTTTGCGTGCAATTTTGATTATCTTCTCGGTTATACTGACAATATGAATTTGAAACAAACCGTCCTCATCATCGAAGATGAAACCCGGATCGCGCATTGGGTACGCGAATATTTTGAGCAAGAGGGTTTCCGGGCGTTAACCGCCGCAGATGGGCCTACTGGGCTGCAACTGGCCCGATCAGAACGCCCGGATTTGATCATCCTCGATCTGATGTTACCCGGTTTGGATGGCAAGGAAATTTGCCGCGCCATTCGCCGGGACTCAGATGTTCCGATTATCATGCTCACGGCCCGGGGCAAAGAAATCGACCGCATTTTAGGGTTAGAGTTGGGGGCTGATGATTATGTCGTCAAGCCCTTTAGCCCCGGTGAGTTGGTCGCTCGGGCCAAGGCGGTGTTGCGCCGGGCTTACGGAACTGTGCGTCAGCCAGAAGTTTTGCAGGGCGGTAATATTTTTTTAGATTTAGTGGCACACACTTGCCAAGTAGGTGAGCGGTCGGTCAACCTGAGCCGGGTACAGTTTGATTTGCTGGCCGCCCTGATGCAGAATGCGGGCCGTGTCATGAATCGCCAACAATTGCTGGAAGCCGCCTTTGAGGGCGATTACGACGGTTTTGACCGTACCATCGATGTCCATATTCGCCGCTTGCGAAAACGCGTCGAAACCGACCCGGCCAATCCCCGTCATATCCTGACCGTGTTTGGCGTTGGTTATAAATTCGAAGAATGATTATGAACTGGAGCCTGCGTTGGAAAATCACAGCCGCTTTTGGGCTGGTCATTTTGGTGACGATAGCCTTTAGCGGTGCGCTTTCCTATTGGGCGACCAGCACCCAGTTTGAAGTCTTAATTACGGATGAAAGTGGGCTGCGGGCTGAGGCCATCGGTCCTCTCTTAGAAGCCAGCTATGCCTACTGGGGGAATTGGGATGGTCTGGATGAAATCCTCGAAAGCTATGCCGAAACCGGCCTGCCGCCGGCCGTGTTCGCCGACCCTTGGGTTAGCGAGGTCGATTGGTGGGCGATTACCCTGCAAACCCTAAACTATTCCGATGATGAACTCTGGGATGCCTGGGAAGATGCTGACAGTCTGGCGGCTGTTAGTGACAGTGTTGGCGTTGACCCCGACGTTTTACAGGCCGCAATCATATCGGCCGAAGAAACCGCTGTCCAAGCTGCCGTAACTGCGGGCGAATTAACCACATGGGAAGCTGCCGAAGAACTGGAATGGCTGGCAGAATTTGTCGATGAATTTATCTGGGGGTCGATCGAAGATAATTGGGAATGGGTTGATCCTGAATCAGAATATAGTTATATCCCCTCCCCCTATGCTGATGAACCCTACCTGACCGCCGAAGGTATGGACTGGCTATTCAGCACCCTCTTGCTCGAACATGAACGTCTACTGGTCACCGATCGCGCGGATCGGGTGGTCTATGACAGCATTGGAGAAATGGAGGGCGAAGAATTATCCCCAGAACTGATCGAGAATGGCGCCGAATTATGGGATTATGCCCGCGATGAATTTATCGGCACGGCCATCATCGCGGCTGGTCCCGGTTACTACAGCGCGCAGGAGACCTCATTCTTGGATGGAGTGACTTGGTCTCTAGTGGTTAGCGGCATGATCGCCGGGGTCAGCGCCCTAATTGTAGGGTGGTTGCTGGCCCGTCAGGTGACCGCCCCCGTCGCGGCACTCACCGCGGCGACCGACCGCATTGCCTCCGGCAATTGGGACGAACGGCTTCCAGTAGAATCGGATGATGAATTGGGTCACATGAGTGCTGCTTTCAACGCCATGGCCGCCTCCCTCGCAACTCAAAAACAACTTCGAAATCGGTTGGTGGATGATGTGGCTCATGAGTTGAACACGCCCCTCAGTGTTATTCAACTCGAACTCATGGCCCTCGAAGATGGGATGCAAACCCCCTCCGAGGCCACTACCCATGTCAAGCGGGAAATCCAGCTATTACGCAGTTTGGTCAATGATCTGGCGATTTTGGCCGAGACCGACGAAGGGGGGCTCCAATTAACGCCGACCCGTATTGATTTTGATGAATTGATTACGGCGACTCTCAACCGGTGGCAATCGCGGGCCGATTTAGCCCAAATCACAATCCGATATGAGTCCGTTAACAATCTCCCCCCAATTCAGGCCGATCAACTCCGGATGACTCAGGTTTTGGGCAATTTGATTTCCAACGCCCTTCAACATACGCCCAGTGGGGGTGAAATCGAAATCCAGGTTAATGTCACCACCGAGGCTTTGCCGGTCAGTACTCCACTGGGAACATATCTGGTCGTTGCGGTGCGGGATACCGGGCGGGGAATTCCGGCAGAAGACCTCCCCCATATTTTCGAACGTTTCTATCGTGCAGACCCGGCGCGTAGCCGGGCATCAGGCGGGCGCGGATTGGGGTTAGCCATTGTCCAGCAAATTGTTGTGGCCCATGGCGGCGCGGTCTGGGCTGAAAGCCAGGTGGGAACGGGGAGCACCCTGACTTTTGCATTGCCAGTGGACAAGGTATAATCGCGGCATGGAAAAATTGGCCCGCGAATTTCATGATTTATCTGGCATTTCACTCACTACCCCCCAACTGTCTGCTTTGGAAAGTTACGAGCGGGAATTAACTACCTGGAATGCCAAACATAACCTGACGGCTATTCGTGATCCTGAACAAGTGCGGGTGAAACATTTTTTGGATTCGTTGAGTGCCCTTCTCGTCATGTCGGGTTCAAAAATGGAGCGAGTTATTGATGTGGGCACCGGGGCTGGATTTCCGGGGATTCCACTCAAAATATTATGCCCCGGCATCCAATTGACCCTGGTCGAATCGGTCGGCAAAAAAGTGAGATTTTGCCAGCACATTGTGGATACTCTCAATTTGAATGAAGTCACCGTTCTACAGGGGCGAGTCGAAGAAGTGGGCCGCCAGGAGATTCAGCGTGAACAATATGATTGGGCGATTGCGCGCGCCGTGGCCCAAATGCCTATTTTGCTAGAATATTTGCTGCCGCTCGTCAAGATAGGCGGTCAGGTTTTGGCGATGAAGGGCGATACCGCTCCGATTGAAGTTCAAGCAGCTGCCAACGCGACCAAAACTTTAGGCGGACATGTGCGCAAGCTCCACCCGGTCATCTTGCCAGGAGTGGTAGAAGAACGCTATCTGGTCGTCGTGGATAAAGTGGTGGCCACTCCGGATCGATATCCCCGGCGGGTGGGAATTCCTTCTAAGCGACCGTTATAAATATTGGGAATGCAGCGGGTTAAATGCCGAATGCAGGGGAGATATTACCCTCGGTTTAAACCACCCAATCACCAACTAACTAACCAGCAAACTGACAAACTTATTTCCTAACGCCCCACCTTTACTCGCTGATCACCCACCTGCCACAACGTCGCCTGGCTGGTAAATTCATTCGAAAACAAATCCAAATCAGTGGTCGTTAACAGTGCCTGTTCACTTTCAGCCAGCCGAGTGAGTAAATCTGCGCGGCGATCGGGGTCTAACTCCGCGAGCACTTCATCGAGAAGCAGCACGGGCCAGTGTCCGGTCTTGGCTTGCATCCAGGCAATTTCGGCCATTTTGAGGGACAACATGGTCGTGCGGATTTGGCCACGGGAGCCGTAAGTCCCCAAGTCGATGCCATTGGCCTGGAAACGCATTTCATCGCGATGGGGGCCAATGGTGGTTTGGCCGCGGGCAATTTCTTCAGCGCGGTTTGCGACCAGGGCATCCTGGAAGCCTTGTTGGATTTGATCTACGTTAAAGTTGGAACGGTCTACGGGGGCATCGAGATTCAGGCTGAGTTGTACCGGGTCCGCCGGGACCGGATCGTAGGCGGGTTGGTAATTAAGCCGCAGCACTTCTTGGGTCCGGGTCAGATCAAGATGGACCAGGGCGGCCAATTGTTCGATTTCTTGAATGGCCGTAATCCGGGCTGCGATGAGAACGGCCCCAGTTTGGGTCACTTGTTCATCCCAATACGCGAGTTGTTCGGGATCGCCGCCGCGTTCCCCCAAAAGTTTTAGTAACGCGTTGCGTTGGGAAATGGCCTTGTTGTAAGCCGAAAGGGCCGCGGCATACCCCGGAATCGTTTGCGATAAGGTTAAGTTGAGATACCGTCGGCGTTCGCCCGGTGACCCTTCCACAACCCGCAGCATTTGGGGCAAAAATAATACCGCGTTGAAGTGTCCGATGGCTTCGCCCGCTTTCCGCTTGACCCCATCGAGCAATATTTCCTTGCGGACCCGCGCCGTTCCGTTGAAACCGTTTTTCTCTTGAATGATGCGGACTTCAAGTTGGTGCGACCGCCCCGCCCGGCGATAATCGGCCACGATGCGGGTCACGGCTAACGGTTCACCCCCGATAAGAAAATTAATTAACTGCCGGTCGCTGCTGGCATGGAAGGAGGTGAATGTCGATAAAAAATACACCGCTTCCAACAGGCTGGTCTTCCCCTGGGCATTGGCCCCTACCACCATGATCGCCCCCTTAGGAACCTCTAAATCTAACCGAGAAAAATTACGGAAGTTAGTGAGGGCGAGGTGGGTGAGGTACATTAGCGATGCTATTGAGAATAATGACCGCGAGTCATTATTCTCAATCAATCAGGGCTTTTTCTTCTTCGGTGACGGGTTCCCAAATTTGAGTGGCAAGATCGGTAAAAACTACGCCTTCGAGGTGATCGATTTCGTGTTGGAAGATGCGGGCCAGCCACCCTTTGGCTTTTATTTTGACAGGTTGCCCGCGTCGATTTTGACCGCGAATGACCAAAGATTCGTGACGTTCAACGTCGCCGACCAGGTTGGGGACGGAGAGGCACCCTTCGGTTCCAATCAGTTTTTCCCGCGATGGCCGGGCAATTTCAGGGTTGACGACCATATACAGTTTGGGTTCGACTGTTTCGTCTTCTTCATCACCAAATTGAATGACGACGACGCGTTGGAGCACATTCACCTGGGGTGCCGCGAGCCCGACTCCCGGAGCGGCCCGCATGGTTTCCACCATATCATCGATTAAAGATTGCAGTTCCGGCCCAAAGTCGGTCACTTTGCGGGCCTTGCGTTTCAACGTCGGGTGGGGGACAGTAATAATTTCTCGTAATGCCATATTTCAATCCAATAAGTGTTTTGCGGTTGTGGTTTATTTTTATTGTCAACGCAGTTTACCGCAAAACCTAAGCAGATTGCAGGTTGAGTAACCAATTTCGACCTATAAATAACCTGCAATCTGCAAATTGTAACGATTCCAAAGTGCTCTCAAAGATTAGAGGTGCTTACGCCCCATATTTTACCAGCCATCGGGACCATCATCGATTTCAGTGGCTCTTTCAGATTCAGCTTCCGAATTGGACTGTTTGCGCGATTCTTCGTGGTAAATTTTTATCCACTGGGCCATCGATTGGTGTTCTTCTTCCAAGCGTTTTTGTTCGGCGTTCAAATGAAATTCTTCCATAAACCGTGAGATATCTGAGTGAACCAGGGATGGATCGTGGACTCCATCGAAAGTGAAGGTTTTTTCCCCAATGTCAATTTTCACATCGCCGACATTTAAAATCAGGTACAGGGTATTGGGAATTTCGTGACGGACACTCTGAATGCGGTCGATACTGGCTGAGTCGGTTTTCTCCTCACCGAGTGGTTTTTTATCCCGGTCAATAATTTGGGTCTTGGTGATCATGTAAATATCGTTGCGCCAGTCTTCATACTGGTAAAACCACCATACCGCCATCACGATCGGAATAAAATAAATCCCCACCAGCCCAATTAGAGCGAAACTAGAGGCGTAAAGGACTGGTGTCAACCAAACGCTAACAAATAATGCTCCCAAAAAAGCTATGGTGGGTTGCCAAGCTCGCCCCAAAAACAACAACCAATGTTTACGGTAGGTAATGCTATCTTTTCCAATGATCCGGTTTTTGAATATGGTGAAGCGTTGAACTTTCTCCTCCGCGGCTGGGGGTGGCGGAGTGGTTGGTAAAGGTGGCACTTTGACCCCTATGCTACGTTGAACCGACCGCCGCATGGCCTCGTGGCGAATTTGCCGATTTTTCGTTCGTTCTTTGGTGATAAAGGCATCGATCATCCGTTTCATCCGTTCGGGATGATAAATATCTGTCAATTTGAGCTGGCTATTGTACGTTTTAATATTGAGATCTCCCACTCGGAGTGAACGTGCAATAAAGTTTGGTGATTGAATCTCCAAAGATTGTACCGTCCGTAAAGGTACTTCTTGACTACTGGCACTGCGGAATATGATCCTTTCACGCCAAACAACCCTTAAATTAGTGATAAAGAAGTAATCATTTCTCCATTCTAAATACGACCATATGCTGGCTGTTACACCAATCAAGGAAACAATCCCACCAATACTGGCTGAAATCAGGGTGAGTGTGGCCGAATCAAAGTAAACAAACGTTGCTATAGTAATAACCAAAACGACTAGCAAAATTACAAAGGTAATAATAACTTCCTCGACCAGCCGAATCGGATGACGTTTAGAGACTAAACTGATGGTCTCATCGGGTCCTAACCAATTCAATTTCATTTTTCGAACCAGATCGTGGGTTTTCGTGGCAGCCTGTAAATACGGTTCCACATGCGGATTGTTCCGCCGCATCAGTTCGAAATTCGCCGCGCTCATGACCAACAGATCGGTGTCGGTGGTGGCTACGATGGTGGCCGAACGCGGCCGTTTGTGGATCAGCGCATCCTCACCAAAAGAATCCCCGTAATCTAGGGTCGACAAATGCGTTTCGGAACCATCGACCTCTTTGCGACAGACTCGTACTTCCCCCTTGGTTACAAAATAAACGTTTTCACCATCATCCCCCTGTTCAAACACGTTCTGGCCCTTTGTGACAAACTCAGTATCCATCTCCTCCGCGATCCGGGCTAACTGATCAGGAGTGACTTCTGTGAAAATCAGAACCTGTTTAAGAAAATTGACGCGATCTTTTGGATCTTGTAACATAGTTTCATTTTACCGCTTTTTGCAAAATTGTTGGTTAGTTTGATCGGTGGTTATTCACTTCTAATCCAATCACCAAACTACCTATCAACAAACCAACCTCCCCTACAAAAGACTAATCTATATATTCTCGATCAATGATAGAATCGGGCCGATTGATACTAACTCTCAAGGAGCAAGAATTATGCCGATTAGTTTCGGAACCGACGGCTGGCGGGCCGTCATTTCAGATACGTTTACGTTTCACAATTTGCGCCTGGTGACCCAGGCCATTGCGGATGCCGTCAGTTCAGAATCCTGGAACCGTAATATTCCGAACAATGATGGAATTAATCCCCGCAAAATCATTGTGGGATTTGATCCTCGCTTTTTGTCAGATCGTTATGCGATCGATGTTGCCCGGGTTTTGGCTGCCAATGGTTTCACCGTTTTCCTGGCTCAAGCCGACGCCCCTACGCCCGCAATTTCCTACGCAGTCAAAAATCTCAGAGCAGCTGGTGGTATTGTTATCACGGCTTCCCACAATGCCCCGCGCTATAACGGGATTAAGCTAAAAGCTTCTTACGGTGGATCGGCTTCACCAGAGCAATCTCACCGGGTAGAAGTTTATTTGAATGATAACGAAGAACGCGGCCGCGGTCCTAATCTCATGGATAGGGACAAAGCCCGTGAGTTGGGCTTGATCGAACGTTTCAATCCGCTGCCCAAATACTTCAATCACCTGCGAACTTTGGTCGATTTTGATGCGATTGCCGAAAACCCTCCCCGGGTTGTGGTTGACTCAATGCATGGTTCGGGACGTGGGGTCATCAAGAGTATCTTACAAGGGACCGGCGTGGAAGTCACTGAAATTCGGGGCGAAATGAATCCTGGATTTGGTGGCACTCACCCTGAACCCATTGGCCGTAACCTGGCCGCCTTGGCGGGTGCGATCGCTACTGGTTTTGGAGATCTTGGTTTGGCGACCGATGGGGATGCCGACCGGATTGGGGCCATGGATGGGCGCGGTAACTTCGTCGATCCCCATAAGATCATGGCGCTGGCCTTACAGTATTTAGTCGAAACACGCGGTTGGCGGGGGCCGGTCGTCCGGACAGTGTCCACTACCCGGATGATTGACCGATTGGCCGACCGCTATGGTTTGCCGGTTTATGAAACCCCGGTAGGCTTCAACCATATCGCCGATTACATGCTCAAAGAAAACGTGCTGATTGGTGGTGAAGAATCAGGTGGAATCTCTATTCAGGGGAATATCCCTGAAGGAGATGGGATTCTAATGGGCCTATTGCTGGTGGAAATTGTGGCGACTTCGGGGAAGTCCCTTTACGAATTGGTAAATGATTTGCTGGCCGATGTGGGTCCGGCTTTTTACGAACGAACCGATTTGCGTCTGAAACGTCCAGTGGAGAAATCCCGGATGGTTACCCGCCTCAAAGATGGCGCCCCTTCCGAAATTGGCGGTCACCCGGTTGCCGAAGTCCAGACGGTAGATGGCGTCAAATATGTGATGGGGGATGATTCCTGGTTGTTGATTCGCCCTTCCGGAACCGAACCGGTCTTACGAGTTTACGCTGAAGGACGCACCGAGGCCATGGTCACGGCGCTATTAGGGTATGGAGAAGAGGTCGCCAGCAGTATTACCTAGAATTAACGCTAGTTTGGGCTAAGTTTTCTAGCCCAAGTATCCAAAATAACGCAGAACACCAGCTCATCAAAAGCTGGTGTTCTTTTTTTTAAATGAGCGAAAGCCAAAGCTAAAAATTCAGGCCTTTACTTGAAAAATACGATGTGATCGTGGGGGTATTCTTACACTCCAGAGCGTAAACGCCGAGCCAGGAAAATGACCAATACGAGGGAGGCGGCCAGCGCAACCATGCCTGGCACGCCAACATCATCCATGAAGCCAGTTTCCGGTAACTCGGTTGATATAGGTGTAATGGTTAATGCGTTTTCAGCCTGCTGAGTGAATAAAGCTGCGACAGTAGCCGTGCGGGGGTCTACTTCTTCCCCCATTCCGCTGTCCTCTTCGTCCTCCTTGACAACCGGGGTATCGGTGGCGGCCACCACTGCGGTTGGACTGGCGGTCGGTGTATTGGGCGCGGGGGTCGCGGTGTTGGTCGGCGTTGGGGTCCATAATGCCGCCTCGGCGGTAGCTTCACTCAACATCGCGACTTCTGTATTTTGAGCGTTGATCTCTGCAACTTCAGTGCTTTTTGCATTGCGGCTGCGGGGTAGAAAAACCATCGCATAGACAGCCATACACACCAACGAGAGAATGAGTACTGCACCGAGAATGCCCGCCACTAAAATGAAAGTGCGGTTACTCGATTCGCCCTCCTGTTCTTCTTCATCTTCCAATTCCATATCATCCAGATCAAAATCATCCATTAGGGTCATGTCTCTCTCCTCGTCAGGCCCCACGGTGTTCCGCAGGATTTCTGTTTATGCATCTTTATCCAGCTGGTTGCTCCATTTTACGCCAGGTTACAGTTTGTTACCAGTAATTTTATCGTAAAGTGTAATTTGATCAAATTTAAGCAATTACTTCCAAGTTAGCCAGGGGCACTTGGACGCTATGGTCATCATTCAAGGCAATTAAGGCGCCTGCAGCCCGGAGACCGTTGGGCAGGACAATAGGATCATTATACAGCAATTCTATCGTCCCAGTCTGGGCTTGATAAGGATGGCGAGAGATTCGCACAGTTTGCCCTGGATTGAGCGGTTCGAGTAGCGATGGTGGTTGGGCTTCTCGGGTTGCGGGTAAGGGAATTATGACTTCTGGGCGGTGTCCGCTTTGAAGGTTGAGGGCCTCGGCATTAATCGCGACTTCTCGGTTTGAGTTGGATGTCAGTAATTTATAACTGACCGAATTCATGGGTATTTGCCCAAATCCCTCCAACGCAATTACCGGGAAACTCACTTTCTTTGCCAGTGGAATCAGGTTGGCTGAAATACTCGTCACAATCAAACCGCGAATTGGAACTTCAGCCGCTTTTTGCAATACTGTAGCATCGGCACAATAGCCGCCTAACACGATTGAGCCGCGCAAGCTGACGTCAATGTGAACCGGGTTCAACTCATCATCAGGGGTCTCGATCTTAGACTGCAGCAGACCAAAATCAGCCCGCCCATTGCCCCACACTCCTTGGATCAGAGCACCTTCGGTGGCAACCACAGCTCCATATTCGGGAATGAGTTCAGATACTTCGCCGGTGATACCGGCCCGGAGTGCAAACGGTGGTTTCTCAATTCTGAGTAAAACCTGACCTTCGCCAGCTAGCATAATGCGCCCGTCTACCGGAGCCCGTACTACTCGCCGGGTAATTCCAACTGGGCCAGCTACGATATCCCCTTCCTTAACATCATCGCCCATTATTCGCTGGATAGCATCATCTGCTTGCTCGATCGATACACCTAAACCTTGGGCAATATTTAAGATGATATGCTCAGGGGCCAAATCGGTTTCCGCGATGACATCACGCGGGGCAACTTTTTGCCCCTGACGCGCCACCACTCGTCCGGGAATAGGCAATACTCTTTCTCGTTCTATAGTGGTGAGGGGTAAGATGTTTATTACGGGTGCCTGCATGTGCAATTTCCTATTCAATACCGTTATTCAATCGGGTGCAAGATAAATGCCACCAAGTCCCTAGCTACCAAAAGTCCACAACCACTTCTTGTACAATTCGCCGCGGCGATCAACGTCAGCATGGGTGGTGAGCGGGCGGCCGCGTGCATCGATGATCACACCCAGTGCGCCGCCCACAACCTGCACCCGGCTGCTTCGACCTGGTCCCATTCCAACATCGAAGCGGTGTAATGGTTGGAGGCGCAGTGTGGCGGTTGCCCCCTGGGGGAGGGCCAATACTTCGATTGCTCCGTTTTTTACTTCGGCATTGGTTTCGGTTCCATCTTCCTGGGTGAGTTTGGCTCGCAAAATAGGGATACCGCTCCGCGCAATGCCTACCGGTGAAATCACTGTTCCCAGATTCAAGATCGTATTGGATCCTAAAACCTGAATGGCTAAGATGGGGTTGATATCGGCCGCGGCGCCTAAAGCTGAAATGAGATGGTTCTTGTCGAGTAGGATGGTGGTGATTCCGGTAGGTTGGAGGCTATCTAATAACATTAGCATCGTCTGACCCAATTTGGGGGCCGCGGTTAAGCTGCTGCCAGTTGCCAAAATTGGTTCGAAACCCGGGAGCAACCCAGTCCGTCCACCAGTGACTTTTTCAGGAAAACTGCGTGAAATTTTAAATAAGGCCATTCGAATCGCCTGCCGGGTGATGGCCTGTTCAATGTCTAAATCTTCAACGGTTGCTGGAATACTGGCCGGATAAGCTGCTTTATTGTAGATATAATCACGGACAGTATTTTCTGATACCTTTACGGTTAGCCACCGGGTGATCGTTTCGATTTTAGTGTGTCGTAAGATTTGCGGGAGATGTTCTCCTAATCCAAATTCTGGATAAACGCCGATAAACGCATCACCCTGAAAAGCAGCTGATAGGGTCGTGGCTGAAGCCCCGATATCGACCCCCAAGACCCCTTTTGCCGGATCGTATATTTTGCTCAAAAACCGGGTAACTCGCCCGAAGGCGGTCGAGGTAGGTAATAAGCGTCCTTGAGCCCACTCATCCAATTCGGTGACGCTATGGATCTGCTGCCCTCTTATTCTTTTGAAAACCTGGGCCAGTTGCGGTTGAACATGGGCTAACTGCTCAACTTCGAGTGCTGGGCGAATATTGGGGGCCACGTGAACATTGGCTACGGAGCCCAGGGTTTCATTGACTTCTTTATGTACGGCTTGGTTCCCCGAAAACAGGACATGGGGTTGTTGTCCTTTGGGCAGTAAGAAGCTAGCTAAACCCACGGCCTCCAATAAATTTTGGATGGATAAGGTGGCGCCCCCCTCAATGCCTCCCGCTATGATGATCAGATCTGGCCGGGCTTGTAAAATGGCATCAATTCGTTGAGATGGTTGGCGGCGGTCATTTAAACTGACGGTTTCAACAATCCGTGAATAGGTATTCTCGGCCAGATGTTTGGCACTTTCGAGGGATATATTTTCTAACAACCCCACTGCCACAATCTTTAACGGTGGTCCGGCAGACATTGTCAGGGCAAAAGCATCTACGCCGGCGCCGTCGTTTTGGCTGGGGATGATCAAGTTTTCATCACTGGTGGTAAGCAGCCGCCCCGTAATTTCTTCTAGTTTTTTAAGGGCCTGACGCACCCCCTCCCCCGCATCCTGCATAGGGCTGGCCGTGGTGGTGTTGGCTGTGCCGGCTGCAATAAACCGGTAACTCCCCCCAATCACGTCGAAAAGCATCGCGCGGGTTGTAACGGTACCAATATCAATGGCCAGGAGAGAATCAGCAGTAACAATAGAGGACGTCATCATAAAATAACTAGGGTCTAGGGTGCGAAAATGGTCGGCAACAATAAATCCCGCACGAAACTCCACAAAAATGAGAAGCGCTCGATGAGAGCTGTTAAAGCCGCATAATATACCCCGGCAAACAAAGCCCCAAAGGTAATGGCGATAAAGACCTGGCCAATATAACCAATCCAGGTCAAGATTTGTGTTCGCGGGGTGGGGCTATCGGCATTCTTTGAGACGCTAAATTGGAAATAGATCATCGTTGCCAAGGTTCCTACGAGAATGACCGTGGCATCTAAAATATTTTGGGTCTCAAATAGATTGATCGTGGCTGCCATTTGAGGGGTGACTGTACCGATTACGGCCCCGCCAACAGCTGCTGCCGCGCCAACCCCCACCAAAATTGCCATTGAAACATTACCCAATTTCGACATGCGCGGTGACAACTTGGTTAACACCAGTGCACTGGGGATCAGATAAATTACAGCCAGAATCTTCTCACTCCGATTATCACTCAAGAGCGGGAAGATCAGGTGTGGCAAAATAACATTGTAGGTGGTAACAACTAAAGCATATCCCGCTGCAACCCCAATAAAAATATGGATCGTCCAGCGAAAAATGGCGTTATCACCCCAAACATAGCTGAAGACAAAGAAAGTGAAGCTGAAGCCAATCAGCACTCCGACTAAATCAACCAGGGGAATTTCGAATGGATTCATGCAGTTTTATCCTGGTCGGATGGCTTCCGATTGAGAAGCACACTGATAATGTTTATTGTGCCGCCAATTAAAATGGCTGCGACGGCGATAATGAGGCCCACACTATAGGCGTCCCAGTATTCTCGCCCTAAGCTTTCATCCGCATTGACTTCATAAGCCGCGGCTCCCGATAACCCGCTAATGACCCCCTGGACCTGGGCTCGATCTGTATCGTCATAGTAAGGACGGACCATGGGTTCAGCCTGGGCACTTAGGATTGTGATCAGCGGCGTCGTTCCCATTTGGGGCTGAACCTGTTCGATCCAAGCCCGGGCCACATCCGGATCGGCTGTGATAATGATGACGAGGGCAAAGTCGGCCACTCGGGTTACATTTTGCAGTGGGGGGGTGCTCCAGGGCTCCCGGTTGCCATCATACGACATCGGAAAAACCAGTTGGGGCGTATGGGCAAAACTGAGCAATCCGGTAGTGCCACCTGGAATATAACCTAGATTGACATAATCCTTACCGGACTGGTAAGCGCGCTCTTGGACATTATGGAAAAAATACTCGGCAATTGCCGGGCCGGAAGGTAGGGTGGATACCAGGGCAAACCGGGTGCCTTTAACGATCAGACGGTCGATGACGGCCGCGGCCGCGGCGTGCATTTCTCCGGCCATGCCAGGTTCATAATCGAACGCCAATAATACCGGCGCTCCATCTGGAACCGCGTTGACCAATTTATTGGCCGCAATCGTTTGATTGGGGATCGAAATCGCAGCCGGTAGCGGCACGTTTTGACTCTCAGAAATGATAGTGAACCCCACAAAAATGATCAGTACAAAGGCAATCAGCCACCGCAAAACTCGTTGGGTAGAGAGCATGATCGGCCGGGGAACTGGTGAAGCTTCCCCTTCGCTGGCCAACAGCTCTTCGAATAACTTGGCATGCTTGCGCTGATCTTTTTCAACCTCTAGTTTAACGGAGTACGAGGGCGACACCTGGATCAAACTGACATCCGGTTCAGCGGCCAAGACGCTTTTTAGGCCCGCGAGCGGCCCCGCGCTTTCGACAAAACCATCATCGGCACCCTCGGCTACATCGGCTTCAGCCGGTCGCATAGCTTCTAACCAACCGGGAAGTTCTACCGGTGCCAGATTCTCATCGTCACCGGGTTCCTGGGGGCTGGAAACGGATTCGGAATCACTCGACAACCAATCGGGCAAACCATCGATATCGAGTAAATCATCATCTGGTTCATCTTCGATGTCGAACGGAGAAGTCGTTTCGATGGTTTCGCCCAGATATTCAGCTTCTACAGGCACGCCCTGGCCAGGGCCAATGTTTTCAAGCCAATTGGGTAAATCCTCTCCCTCTTCCAGATTTAGGGTGGCTTCGGGTTCCAATGCCGCAGAGTCGGGTATTTCGAAATCTAACCCCTCTTCAGATAACCAATCCAGAGCCTCGGAGTCATCCCCCAAGCCCATCGAGATGGGTTCTGGCAGGGCTTCTTCAGCTTCATCTCCAGGGAGTTCAGATAGCCAGTCTGGTGCTTCTTCTTGATCTGTATCGGTTTCAGTTTCGAGTTCACCGCTGAGCCAATCGGGAATCTCTGCCTCGACGGCTTGTTCTGGTTTTTCGTCAGCGGCACTTTCAGTGCTTGCGGCGGTTGCCATCCAATCTGGTAATTCGGCGGATTCGGTTGGTTCAGTCTCAGCTGGTTCTTCAGTTGGGTCTAAACTGGTCAACCAATCGGGAACCTCGGCTTCAGCGGCCGGTT
Source organism: uncultured Anaerolineales bacterium (assembly GCA_964453155.1). GTDB lineage: Bacteria > Chloroflexota > Anaerolineae > Anaerolineales > UBA11858 > CAYVQU01. The sequence continues at coordinate 18,028 of CAYVQU010000024.1, forward strand.
CGGGTTCTGTCCCAGAGAACAAGTCGGGGAGATCAGCTTCAGCAGCTGGTTCTGGTTTTTCTTCAACAGGCGTTGCCAGCGTTTCATCTTCGGCGCCAGAGAGCCAAGCGGGGATGTCATCGGTTTCTGTTGAGCTGGTTTCCGCCGGATCTTCTTCAGAACCTAGGGTAGAAAGCCAATCCGGAATCTCAGTCTCGTCGGAGGGTTCAACGGCCGCTAAGGCTGGCTCATCGACCGAATTTTGATCTTCACCCGAAAGCGAGTCGGGGAGATCATCAGCAGATTCAGGGGCAGTTTGGACCGGAGTTTCTTCCGAGGTTAGTTCGGTCAACCAGTCAGGCACCTCGGCTTCGGTAGACGGTGCGGTTCCTTCGGGTTCAGCTTCCGCTGCTGGGGCCGCCCCAGACATCCAGGAGGGGAGCTGATCATCTGAACCTGGTTCGCCATCTACTTGCGCTTCGATGTCATCAAACCAGTCGGGCAGATCATCCGCTGCAGCCTCAACCGGTTCGGCTTGTGACGGTTGCGTACTGGGTGTTGAGCCCCTTTCAGCATGGAAGTCATCTAGCCAATCAGGAATCTCGTTGCCGTCTGCATCCTGGTTGGTTTCGTCTTGAAAAGTTGAGGGCGGTTGGCCCACCTGTTCAGCGGCTTCATCCTGATCGCGCAAAGTGCGGATTCGCTGCAGCCAATCGCTGTCCCCCTCAGAAGCTGAGGCCGTTTCGCGGGGAGCGATTGGCTCAGAGCCAGGATCGGCCTCCGGTTCAGGATCAGTTTCTAAGCGGTTGAGCCAATCAGCCGAGTCGTCAGCGTCATCGGCCGTGAAGGTGCTTTCGCTGGCCGGTTCTGAACTCTCTCGGACGGCTGTCAACCAATTGGGTAGGCCGCCCTCTTCATCTTCGGGGTCTAAAGAGTCGGTCGGAAACGGTTTGGCACTCAAGGGTGTCAACCGGGCCTGGCAATACTGGCAATCGTCCTGGCCTTCGGGGTTGGTTTTCCCACACATGGGGCAGCGAATCTCAGCCATAGTTTAGCCCCGATATGGGCGATCGGTGCCCATTAGAATGCGCAAACCGGTAGCGATGGTTCCCAACGCTACGCCAAATAAAATTCCACGGGCACCCCCCACCGCGGGGACCTGGACGATCCAGGCCCGAAACTCGCCCAGCAGCGGTAAATTCGCCACAAATTGAGGGATCGTTCCTAACAATAAAATGAGTAGAACCCCCACAAAGATGGCCGAAAATACCGTCATCCGCCGCCGGATCAGGCGGGCAGCAGCATAAGTCAATGTGATTGCCAGCACTGCCATCAGGGAGGTTTCAATGGGCAGCTGCACGTAGTTGAATATCCATTGCAGGCGGGTGAAATTGGGTTCATTCGAAATCGTGGCTGTAAAAATATCGAAGGAGCCAATACCAATGGTGATTAGCATGGCGACAATCATGAAAAAACTATTTCCCGCGCTTTCGCCGGTGCGAATTTTGTTCAGATGAACTGTTGTCAAATTACCAATGCCCACGAGCAAGGCCATTGCCGCTAGAATGACTGCGCCTTTCAAGAAATAATCCCGCAGTACTCCCAGCATAGTGGCTCCGCCAACTGAGTTGGTCCCAAAGAAATAACCTAATAATACGACCAATCCAAAACTCATCGCAATTGCCACTGAAACAGGGGATTTAAATTTGAAATCGAATTTCACAACATGCCCCCAAATAGGTTCATTAGAACTTGATCTAAACCCAATGCTTTGGTGATAACGCCACCCAAAATTAAAGCGACCAGCAGCCAGCGGATGATATCTTGGGCGTGCAAGCTGGCGACATGAATGGCCCCAGCCTCTACATAAGCCCCCCCAGCGTAAAGTTCTTCACCGATTAAGGGTTCGTGTGCCGTAGCATATAGAATAGCCTGGGCCGCGATATCATCGGTGCCTGCCAGAGTCAGGTTTCCGCTGCGTTCACTGCCATCGGTTAGGAGAGCTACTTCTGTGCCGAAACTGCCCACCAGAATGCTGGTGGCCGTTGATTTATCACGGACAACAGGGAGGGCTCCGGCGCCATATGAGAAGGGTGAAACGCCTGAAAGTTGAGCCGATGTGCGTTCAAATTGATGAATTAGTCCGATATCCTGATAGGTTGTTTTGAGTGTATCTTGCGCCAGAATGGCTAAAGCCGGGTCGCCAGTTGTAATTATGGGCGGTTTATCCCCCGTGGAAGCTGACCGGGCCATATGCTCGAGCATGCTCAAGCCGACAAACGCGGCTGCGCTTTCAGGGCCGGTGATCGTCCCCCGCCCCAGGCTGATGTGTAGGCGAGAACCGGCTTCCATGGCCAACCCAATTGCTCGCCGCAGTTTCTCAAAAGCCGAAATTTGGCGCAGCTCCAACTCGGTTCGTCCCCGCCCAGCAACCAGAGCTAGAATGATTAAACCAAGAAATATAAGGATAAAAATCAGGCTCATTAGACCGGCGAAGGTCACGATAGATTTGCCTCCAAAAAAAACGATCAATTGTGGATATTGGTGGTTTCACTTGCCGGGGGTTGACGCACAAATTTTGAAAACGCGCGGGCTTCAGTAGGGTTTTCGAGTAAATCAGTTAGCGCGGCAACCTGATCGGCGGAAATAACCTGCTGTAAAAATGGCTGCCCCAAGTACACCATTTGAGCACCCAATAAATTTAATGGTCCGGTAACTTCTAAAATCGTGGCAATATAATCTTGCAGCCCCCAGCGATGAAGCGCCGCGGCCCATTTTTGCCAGATTTGCTGGTTCCTTGCCAATTTGTCTTTCATTCTATCTGCTACGTAGCCCGTTTGGATTTTGCAAAGGGCCAACTTTTGCTGATAAGTATAGCATAAATCCGATATCCTCGGTAATCAATGTCCAGGTGTTTTAGTCTAGCAAATGAACGTACTGGGTTTTGATTTGGCAATCGGAACCAAATCCATTATGATTGCGTTTATGCCGAATTTGCGCTGGTTGTTTATCTTGTTGGTGGGATTGGTTCTGTTGGTTGGCCAGACCCAATCGGCAACCGCCCAGGCCGATGGCCCCTATGAAGTGGTCGCGGCCGTCAATGCTTTTCGAGCCGCCAATGGCTTACCCCCGCTGATTGTTGATCCCATTCTAATGGCGATTGCCCAGGCCCATTCTGATTATCAGGCTGCTATTGGGACGGTCACCCACTATGGAACTGGAAACTCGCGCCCAAAAGATCGGGCCTATGCCGCCGGATTTGGCGGCGGAGCGACAGTATTTTTATCGGAAAATATCGCGGGGGGGCGTAATATGTCCATCGATACGGCCATTTACCAATTCTGGCAAGATGAGCTGCACCTCTATACAATGTTGAACCCGGCTGCGGTGTATATTGGGGCTGGGGTTGGCCGGGCAGGTGATTATGTATATTACACTGTCGATGCGGGCTATTATGGGGGTGCGCCGGCCTTGGAAGAATCAATCTCACCGCCGAGTGATAATTCTGATCCGGGTCCTACCGCGGAACCTTATGATCCCTTTGTAATCTCCACCCCGCGGGAGGATGGCGCTATTATCCATGTGGTTGGGTATGGGCAATCACTTATTGGGATTGCTAATTCGTATGAAGTGGCGGTTAATGATTTGTTGGTCCTGAATGGGCTGACCCTGGATGCGGTCATTTATGTGGGGGAAGAAATCATCATTGCTGCGGGAACTCCCCAAACGGCAACGCTATCACCGACGGTGACTTTGGAGCCCTCGATTACCCCCTCGCCGACGGTCACTGCGCTCAAAGCCTCGCCGACCCCGCGGGCCTCTTTCACATCGAGAGTCACCCAATCAATTACCCCTTCCATAACGCCGCCTCAGGCCTCTATTGGGGCGGGACGTGAGCGCCTGGTGGTAGGCACGGTACTAATGGCCTTGGCAATTTTTGTTTTGGTGGTGGTGAGCAGCTTTTTCCGCCGATCAAAAACCGATATTGACCCGGAAGGTTAAGTGGGTGACGGTTTGTGTTCTAAATTTATCCTAACAAGATTTCCTATCACGCCTGCGTAATTTTCGCTTTGGACATGTATTCTGTCTCAAGATTCTTTCCGAAAACTGCTAAACCAGATTCAGTCGTCAAACCACTCTTTCCCTTTGATAAACCGATCCACCACAAACCGGGTGCCAAAGATGAGCGCTGGAACCCCCAAAACAGCCGCGCCACAATAAGTGAATATCTCGCGGTCTAATTGTTCGTCGATCAAGCCGCCAACATACGAACCTAAGGCGATCGCCGCAAACAAGATCACCCCCATTATCAGCACAACTCTAAATATTTTCCCGAAATTCTTGAACAAGAATACGGCCACAAAGTACAGGACAACCGCCCCTCCGATTGCCAGCAGAACCTTGCCAGCGGTCTGTAAAATCTCAAGCATATCTCTCTCCGAATGTTGGCTAGCGCGGGGCTTTCCAGCGTTCACCTACGGTGGCAAAATCCTTTAAACTGAGGAAAAATATTGGGTCTCTTTTGGCGGGAAGTTTTTTGCCATGCCGGTCAACCACATCCAATATGAAGATCGCAAATTCGCGTGATAATCCTTTTAGTTCCGAGTGGACCACGGTTTCATAGGCGCTGTCGAAACCCGCCACGAGGCGGGTGGTGGTCAACTTCTTGGCGGGGATCAAATTGAACCCTAAGCGCTCTGCTTTGCTGCCATCGCGGCCGCTAATGTGTCCGGCCTTTACCACCCGCGCGCGATCACTCCAGGGGAAGAAGTGCAGCCCGGCTTCCTGGTGTTTACGCAGTAAATCCAGGCTGTAATTGCCTAATTGCATACAAATCAAAAATCGGAACGGATCTTTTGAGATGACCGTCCAATACCCCAGGGGCATCATATTATCGCCGACCGACAACAACATGACCTGTTGGGGGAAGAATTTGGTGTCAAATGGGGCCGTGTTGGACGTGGCATTTGTGAGCATGATTTCTCCAGGTATTGAAGTGGATAAATTATAACGGAAGAATTGGATTGGGGATAAGTGCGTAAGTCCTATTCAGATCCTTTCCGAAATCCACAAAAAACCGCCTGGAGATGAATTCCCCAGGTTTTCAACCCCGCTGGCAAATTCAGATTCGGGCCACCTGTAAGATCAGAGTAAGTCAAGTTCCATAGTACTTCAATACTTATAAATTTCAGCCTCATGGTATGATAAACGCGGTATGGCCACCGAATTTTTTGATATCCTGCTAACGCCTCCGAATCTGGCACGGGTGATTGCTTCACCGAGTGGCGATACGACCAGGGCGCGGGTTCTGCAGCTCAATATCCCGGATTTTTTGACTCGTTACCAGCAAGTGATCGCCCACCCCACCCTAGAGAAAAACGATCTCCTGGAATTGGGGGAGGAATTGTTCGACGCGGTCTTTACGGGTCCGATTGCGCGCTTGTTCTATCGCAGTTTAGGCGCCCTGCAAGCCGGTGAAACCAGATTGCATCTCCGCTTGCGAATTGAAGCTGATCCCGCTGATCCCCGCACAACGGTTCAATTACACCAACTGCCATGGGAACTGCTGTACAACGCAGATGAAGGCGGATTTTTAGCCACCCAAAAGCAATTCTCAATCTCACGCTATTTACCGATCCCCAATCCGATCAAACCCCTGCGGATCGGACTCCCGCTGCGGATTTTGGTCTTGGTTAGCGCGCCGACAGATTTGGCCAAACTCGATTTTGAGCGCGAACAGAAGATCATTAAGAGTGCTTTGATGAGTCTGGCCGCGACCAATGGGGTTGAACTGGTTTTTGAAACCAACGCCACTCGTGAAAATTTGCTGACGCGGTTGCAGCAAGAAACCTTCCATGTCCTCCACTTTGTGGGGCATGGGGGCTGGCATAATCATCAGGGGGTAATGGCCCTCCAAAATTCTGCCGGAGAAGCCGATTTGGTTCCTGGAGAAACCTTTGCTGAAATTTTGGCGGCGTGTCCAACCCTGCGATTGGTCACGTTAAACGCCTGTCAGACCGCGGTAGCGGCCGATGGGTCCGGGTTTGGCGGAGTGGCAGAGCAACTGATCCACCATGGCATCCCGGCCGTCATTGCAATGCGGGAAGCCGTCCAGGATAAAGTTGCCATTTCGTTTGTCAAGCACTTATTTGGTAATCTCGCGGGGGGCAATCCTAGTGATTATGCCCTGACTCTCACCCGTCAGCAATTACACCTGGACCACAGCGAAGCGCCCGGCGCGTTTGGGATCCCGGTGTTGTATCTCCATGCGCCGGATGGCAATCTGTTCACCGTGGTCCGGTCGCGCAAGAAACGCCTGGTACGGGTGGCTCAACAGATTGCCCGGCTCAACGGGACCAGCGAGGCCCTCACCGAATGGAAGGATTTGCACGATGTCTTGCAAATGCTCAGTAAGTCGATCGATTCGGTCTATCAGATGGCCCTCAACCCGCAAAGTGTGTCTTTTATCCCTTGGGTTTGGTCGGCGTTTCAGCAAGATTTAGACAGCCGTTTGATCCCTTTCGCTGCTGAACGAGTGCGGTTCATTGGCCGGCGATATACCGTCACAACAGAGGGACCCAGCGGGGAAGAGTGGGCGGTGCGGACGATCCAGCTGGCCAAAGATTTAGAGGCTGCCATCGACGGGCAGGTGGGGAAGAAAATTCGCGAAGATGCCGGTGAATTGCGCACCCTGTTGTTTCGGCATATGACCATCTGCAATCGGCAAATGATCAAATTGTTGGAACAGACCAATCAACTGTATGCCGATGCCCGCGATTTGCTTGAATCTGTTCATCAGGAAGAGCAAAATCTCAACCGCCCGACCCTGAATTGGGAAGTCATTGATGGGGATTTGCGCGAGCTAGAACGCCACAATCGCCGGATTTCGGAGTGGCTGCACTTTCACGATATTTTCGACAGCCTGCATATTGAGGCGGTTAAATTCTATTCCCAGGCCCTCCAGGAAAATTCACTGACCCCCATCGCCCCGGCCTGGAATATTCTACGGGATACCCTTATCTCCGGTTTGCTTGATCAAGCCAAACGGATCACGCACATTGGCACCGCTTATGTCAAATTCCCCAATGGCAGCCAGAAGGGTGATCCCTGGATCATTGATATTAAACGCAAAAGTGACCAAATTACAAATTTAATGACCTCTAACGACGTGAAGCAAACTCAAGAGGCCATTTCTAACCTCCGCAAAAGCATCGAACGCCAGTATTTACAAATCGATAAGAGTATCAAATCTGAAATGAGTGATTTTACCCTGCGCAGTGTTGCGCTCCAGGCGAGAGTGACCCCATGACCCAGAAAACAATCGACCAAATCAAAAGCCAGCATGACGAATTGACCCAAAAAACTTCTGAAGGCAAAGTTACTAAGGCCCTGCTGAAAGAAGTACGGGCCTTTATTCGCGATATCCAGGATACCAGTGCGGTCACCCCCCCGGGGAATAAACGCGACTTGCTACGATCGCTGGCCGATGCCTGGGGTAACTTTGTTTTTCGGGAGACTGGGGTCTTCCCGCAAACTGAGTTAAAACCCTATGAGGGGCCGACCACTCATTTCATTACGCTCCCGCCGTGGTTAGCCAATCTCTCTCGCCCGGTCCAGATCGCCTTTGCCGCGGGGGTCATTATCCTGGGAATGGTAATGGCCTCGGTAGTGAGTGCTTATCTCAGTACCCGCAATGCCCAACAAGACCAATTTGCCGAAGAAACGAAAATCGCGTTCGCAATTGGTGAAACCGAGGTCGCAGCCACCCAAACGGCCACCGTCTTTGTCACCGAAACACCGACTCAAACCCCCTCGCTGACCCCCACCCCCACCTTCACGCCGACCAGTACCCCCACGATCACCCCCTCACCCACCGATACCCCTGAACCGACAGCCACGGCCACGGTCATCATCCCCACCGAGGTGCCCGTGATTAAGGCTCAAATTGTCAACCTGGTCGATGGCGATTTCGTCAATCCAGAGATGAATGTTCAAGGAGTTTTTGAAAATTTACAACCGGGTTGGTCGATCCATGTATTGTTGGAGCCGCTGTCGCAGGTGGGAGTTTTCTATCCAGTGGCGGAGTTTTGGCAGGTTGCCGAAGATGAACCCGGCAATGAATGGAGCTTGCCGGTGAACTTCCAGATTGGTGGTGATTTGGCGGAAGCCGAACGGCTAAATGTCAGTTTGGTCGCAGCCCAAGATGATCAAGCCCGCAGCATCCTGACCCGAGCTGTTGGTACTGGGATTTCTGAATTCCCTTCTGGTGTGATTCCCTTCCCCGGTATTACGACCATCACTCGTCGGGCCTTTGCCCGCATCAACGAAGTCCGGCTTGTGTTTACGACTTTCTTGGCTGAGACCAATACCTTCGAAATTATGGCCGCCCGCCCAGATGGCAGCGATCTGCAGCAAATTCCCAATCCCGCCGGGATGGTGAGCTTGCAGCCCGATGTTTCACCTTCGGGTGAGAAAATTGTTTTTGTCGGTCAGGAGCGAACGAAAGAAGATGAGCGTTTATACCTGTTGGGGCTGATGGCCAGCAATGGTGAAAATCGCGAAATTATTCTCCGGCAAACGGGGGCTATCGAACGCCCGACCTGGTCACCGGATGGCCGCTTTATTGCTTACAGCGCGGTGATCCCCTCGGTGACTCAAACCGAAATTCAAGCCGAGTCAAATTTCATTCTCTTTTTATACGATGTTGAAAACCAACTTCACTATAAACTGACCTCTGGTGACCCCGCTGATCGTTACCCGGCCTGGCTGCCGGATGGCAAACGCGTGGCTTTTAGCGCCCGGACCGCGGCGACGAATACGGATGGGATTTTGACCGTTGAAATTGAGACCGGGGCCATCCAGGTCTTGGTCGATCAGGGCAAGCTGAATGAAACCCAGCCTGCAATTTCCCCCAATGGGGAGTGGGTGGCTTATGCCGCCTCGCCAGCGCCTGAAGAAAACGCCGATATTTATCTCACCCATATCAGCTCTGGCGAAACCATCCGCCTGACCGGCGTTGAAGGTGATGACGGCCTGGATTGGTTCCCGGCCTGGGATCCTATGAGCAAGACCATTTACTTCCAGTCCTTCCGCACCGGGGGAACTAATCCCACCATCTGGGCAGTGGATGTTGATGGTGAAAATTTGCGTCAAATTACTGTTGGTCAATCTGATACCTTCCCATACTTGGGGTTATTGAACGCATTTTGGCCGATTGAATAGATTAGTTAGAGCTGCGGTTCTGATCGGAGCTGCAGCTCATAGTTTTCAGGGAGGTTTCCATGTCTGAACTCATTTTGGGACCAATTGTGGGAGGGCTATCTCATAATCAGGCTTATATTTGGGGGCGCGCGGGCAGTGAAGGCGTTTTGTATGCCTGGCTTGGTCAGCAGCCAGACTTGAGCGATGCAAAGATATGGGGGCAATCCGAACCGCTTCATCCCGATGATGCCTATGCCGGGGTGGCCCCCATTGAAGGGCTTCAGGCCGATACCCATTACTATTACGCCCTGACACTTTGTCCTGAACCTCCTGCCGAGGGGTGGCAGGATATCGCTGGTTTTACAACATTCCCTGAGCCGGGAAAACCACGTTCGTTTTCTTTTGTGTTTGGGTCTTGTTTTTGTCCGGAAAATGATGATGGCGGGGCAATTTTCAATCAAATACTCAAGTTGCAGGCCAAAAATGCCGCTGATCCAGCCCAGGCGCTGCGGTTTATGCTGATGTTGGGGGACCAAATCTATGCCGATGTCCATCATCATAATGGCTTGAAATGTCAGGGCGCCCATACCTGGGAAGATTACTGTCAGGTTTATGAATACAACTGGACTCGCCCGTCCTTGAAGAAATTGTTGCCTCGAATTCCACTTTTTATGACCCTGGATGACCACGAAGTCGATGATGATTGGACCTGGACCAGTAAGAGTCGGGTGTGGGCCCGCGTGCCATTTTGGGATGTGATCAAGCGTTTATGGCATCTTTGCAACTGGCGAGAGTTTATTTTGACCAAATCTCGAGTCCAGGCCGCTTTGCGGGCGTATTGGGGGCATCAGGGCATGCACGCCCGGACATATGTAAATGTGCCCAGAGTTGAAAAACGATATTATCCGATGTATCCTAACGACCCAGGATCATTAGCCTATATTTTCGATTATGGGGCCGCGGCCTTTTTTGTTATGGATACGCGTACTCGCCGAATTCGACGCTGGTATGCGCCCAATATCATGTTGGGGGAGGAGCAATGGACCGCGTTGGAAGAATGGTTGTTGGAGGTTAAAGATACTCATCCGGTCAAGTTTATTGCCACTTCGGGGGCCTTGTTGTTTCAAATGTGGATGGATATTCCGCGCGACCGGTGGACGGGTTTTCCTCGGGAACGCCGCCGTTTATTAAAATTCTTGGCGGAAAACGAAATTGAAGGTGTCCATTTCCTGACGGGTGATTTACATTCGGCGCACGCAGTCAGTGCAGACCTAAATACCCCCAGTGGTCGAAAAATCCCGATTTGGGAGTTTTGTTCATCTCCTTTTGAACAAGAGACCAATTGGTTGGCCAAGTTTAAGCGTGCCTATGTCCGAATCCGGACGCCCTGGCTCTCAAACCAGAAAAAATGGTTTGTGTGTGACGACCATAATTTTGGGGTGATCCGGGTGGATTTTGAAACTGATGAACAGCCTAAGGTTCGCTTTGAGGTTCACCGCCAACCACTGGCTCTAGATGCGAGTAAATGAAATTCAGGAGAAAATTATCTCCTCTGGCAGAACCGGCGTAACTTCCTGAGCGTAGGGTTTAGCTTGAGTTCTAGGTTGAACGATTTGGATCGTTAGAAATATTGATTATCCAGTTAATTGATGAGCTTCCCGGCTTGCCAAATTAGTTTTTTGGTTTCAAATTTTTCCCCTATCAATCGATAAATTAATGTTGAAAAATTGGTTGTATCACCGGTGCTGAAATAGTGGTGATCCCCAGCTTGCGAGGCTGAATTTCGCAGATTATGTTCGTCGAGTAATCTTTCAACCTGCCGCGCGATCGCCGGAGCAGGATCAATGACCTCAACGTTTGGCCCCACAATTTCTTTGATCACCGGAATCACGAATGGATAATGGGTGCAGCCCATCACCACCCGATCGATTCCTTGAGTCAGCATGGGATTTAATGCTGTTTCCAGAATGGTGCGTGTTTTCGGGGTAGCTAATTCGCCGCGCTCTATTTGCTCTACTAATCCTGGACAAGTATCTTGCAGCACCCGGACGCCATTGGCGAAGCGCTCAATAACCGAGGCATACAATTGCCCCTGAAATGTGGCTGGAGTTGCCAGCACGCCGACCACCCCGCTCAGAGTGCGTTCTGCAGCCGGTTTAACCGCTGGTTCCATCCCCACAAACGGAATCTGGGGAAATGTCGCCCGGAGGTGGTACAGGGCCGCCGCAGAGGCCGTATTGCAGGCCACCACAATCATTTTTACATCCTGAGCAATCAGAAAATGGGTGATCGCCTCTGAAAATGCCCGCACTTGCTCAATCGGCCGCGGTCCGTATGGCACATGGGCCTGATCGGCGACAAAAATAATCTGTTCGGGTGGTAATTGCTGGCGGATGGCACGCAATACCGATAGCCCCCCCACCCCCGAATCAAACACCCCAATTGGGCGCGAATTAGAATCACACATGTCGCTTCACACCGCACCTTACCGAGTTGCCGCAACCACCAACGATCGAAACAAAGCCTGCATCGACGCCAGTTCCGTAATACATTCTGGGTGCCATTGAACCGCGATCCCATAGGGATGGTCGGGTAATTCGACCGCTTCGATCACACCATCGGCAGCATGGGCAGTCTCAACCAGTCCCGGGGCTAAAGCGAAAATTCCCTGATGATGCATACTGTTGACCATGGGGTTGGGGTCCCCTAAAATTTTTGCCAGAGCCGAATCAGACTGCACAGTTACATCGTGAGCCAGGAAACCGCGGGAATTCCCCTCGATATAGGGATGGTGAACCGCGTTAGGCACCTGGTCGGGAATATGAGTGTACAACGTCCCCCCCAGGGCCACATTGAGGGTTTGGATACCGCGGCAAATCCCCAAAAATGGCACCCCGTTTTGAACGGCGTCCCGGGTGACCTTGATCTCGACCCGATCCCGGTCTGGGTCTACGCCATCGACTTTAGGATGCGATTCCATCCCGAATCTTTCTGGTGCGATATCCCCTCCGCCAGATAGGACGAGACCATCTAAGCGGGCCAACATGCCTTCCAGTTGCTCCTCTGGTAAGCCCAAGGGGATCATTACCGGAATCCCCCCCGCTTGTGATACGGCCTGGATGTAAGCTTCATTAAGCGAGATAATGGGATAGCCGAATTTGTTTGTGTGTCGATAAGATGTAATTCCAATGAGAGGGGCCATATTGCCTCCAAGAAGTCTTCAGCCCATCAGCATCCTGAGTAGCCAGAGTGAAACGGCAGGCGTATCGCTTGTGCTGAGCTTTGTCGAAGTGAAGGGTGCTGATCTATTCCATGCCCAACAACAAAAGGGCGCAGCCTTTGCAGCTGCACCCTGATTCTAACCGATCTGGAAATCAGTAAGAAGGTCTTTAGTTGAATTTTTGTTTCAGGCGGGCGCGTTTACCAGTACGTTCACGCAAGAAATACAACTTGGAGCGGCGAACGTGCGAGTGGCGGTGAACAGTAACTTTTTCGATCCGGGGTGAGCGGGTCATGAAAGTTCGTTCGACACCGATCCCGTTGCTGGCGATGCGGCGCACGGTGAAGTTGGAGGCATTGCCGCGTTTGCGCTGGGCGATGACGGTGCCTTTGAATTCTTGGACGCGTTCGTTGGTACCTTCTTTGATCCGCAAAAAGACGCTGACATTGTCGCCAGTTCGCAGTTCGGGAACATTGGGATTTGCGGGAGCTTCAACAGATTTGAGTAATTCGTTCATTTTTCACAACCTTACATTTGATATTCAACACAAAGCCGCCCAAGGCGGCGGTCGAAGATTATACCATGTGGATTTTGATTTGAGAAGCGAAATTCAAGGTCGATTCTGGGGCGATAATAGTTTAAAAATGGGCTCTGCCAAAAAAAATGCTGCCATACTTTTTGCATCCTGGATTTGACCTGTTTGAGCCATCTCGAGAACTTGATTTACTGGATATTTTTCGACGGCCAAAAATTCATCTTCATCTTGGGGTAATGCGGATGATGATAGATCGGTTGCCAAGTATAGGTACATATATTCAGTTGAATAACCGGGGGCCAAGAAAAATTCACCAATTTTTTCAAGTTTACCGGCGGCCATCCCAATCTCCTCCTGGATTTCACGCTGGGCACAGGCCAGGGGGTCTTCATTTGGCTCCAGAGTTCCTGCGGGGAGTTCTAAGATTTCAATCCCGGCGGGATGCCGGTACTGTCGCACAAACCAGATATTATCGTCAGCGTCAATTGGTAGAATCGTGACAGCCCCAACATGTTCGACGATATCTAGTTTTGAAGTTTTCCCATTGGGGAGCTCAACCTCATCGCGCCGGACATCGAAAGCCCGGCCCTGATACATTTTTTCGGAGAGTAACGTTTTAAATCTCATGATTTTTTAAGACCTTCCAGGTTTCAAAAACCTGGAAGGTCTACATCCTTAAAAAAAGGAGTAGCCTATACGGCTACTCCTGGAATTTTGCCAAAATTTCAATCTATGGAATTTGCAATACCTGCCCCACAGAGAGGGTATATGCGCCTTCCAAACCATTGGAGGCCTCTATATTTCGGGGATCAACATCACCAAAGAGGCATGCGATCTTATAGACAGTATCACCACCCCGGACAGTATATTCGGCGGGGTGCGGTTTTAGTGACCGGGGTCCGGCATCAAAGGGACCGGCATCGCGCGGAATGGTTAATTTTTTGCCGGGGAAAACCTGGGAGTTATTGTTAAGACCATTGGCATTCAACAAGGCCGAGGGTTTGATATTGAAACGGCGAGCGAGGCAGTACGGAAATTCTCCTTCTTGAACCGTATATTCAGCCGGAACATCATAGGTCTCATTGACGATCTGGCCACCCCCTTGTTCGGGATCGGTGGCGGGAACCTCGGCTTCTGCTTCAGCTGGGGTGTCACCACTTTCTTCGGTCGTGCCATCGCCCTCGGGGGGAGCCTCACCATCACCGGCGGCCTCAGGTTGGTCCTCAGCGACCTCGGCGGGGACTTCATCCTCAGCGGGCGCTTCACCAGCATCGATTTTTGCCTGGGCCGTCTGGGTGGCGATCAGGGTGAGTTCGTCCATCGCATCGGGGGTGTCGGTCGCGACGCCCGGAAGCGGAAAATCAGCCTCTGGTTCTGTTGCCGGAGTATCAGGGGATGCGTTCCGCTCACAGGCAGCCATTCCAAATGCCAAAAGAATCGTCAAAATGAGTACGAATAATTGGGATTTTTTCATTGCATTTCTCCTTCTAAACTGATCCGCCTGCTGGGCATTAAACCTCCCTAGATACATAATGCCTCACCAGGAGAAACATCCACCTTAAAAAATTACATTTCTAAAGATACTAGCATAATCCGAACACAGCGTCAAGCAATAAAACAAAGGTTCTAAAACAGGTGAATCCATTGCAAGTTTTATGCCGGTAATGGGGGGTAAATAAAAAAAGGCCTCTCGTATTGGAGAGACCTTGAGTAGGAAAACGGTTTTGTCTTAGTCGGTTGCTGCTACTGGTTGAAACTCAGCCCGGCGAAATTTATAGCCATAGACGAGTAAACCCCGCTCGTCACCGTCGGTACGGAGCTTGCGGGTCACCATTTCGACCGGCATCCCGATTTCGACGGGGTCTTCACCTAAGTCGGTGAGTTGAGCGGTTACCATCGGACCCTCTTCCAGTTTGACCAGGGCGACGGTGTAGGGTGCCGTTTCTTTGAAACCGGCTGGGGCGTTATGAACCATCGTGTACGAATAAACTTCCCCGCGACCACTAAAGGTATAGGGGGTTTTTGCTTCACCACTGCATTCGGGACATACATCCCGGGGGGGGAAAATCTTGGCTTCACAATGGGGGCAAACTTCGCCAACGAGGGCGTACCGTTGTTTTTTTAAGCGCCAGTGGCGGGGAATTTCCATAATCATAAACTCCTGATCTGTTTGTTTATCTGAATGTTAGTTTAGCAAGAAAACCTATCAGGAACTATCAAATGGTGGCGGAGAGACTATCAGGTTAGTTGGTTAGTTGGTCGGTTGGTTAGTTTGCTCGTAATAATCCATCAAACCAACCAACTAGCAACTAACAAACCATCAAACTGCCTCCAAAATATGCGTCACCACTGTCGCGGCTGTGCCTCCTAAACATTGGATCATCCCAAATTTTGGATCGGCCACTTGATTATCTCCAGCCTGCCCGCGGAGTTGCATCGCAGCTTCCACAGCTTGATAAACGCCTGTGGCTCCCCACGGGTTACCGCGCGCTTTTAACCCCCCAAAAGTGCTGATGGGTAACGGACCGTTAAGGGCCACAGATTCGTTTTGGGCTAATTCCCAGCCATGTCCGGGTCCGGCAAATCCGGCCGCTTCTAACGACAACGCAGCATGCAGCGAGGTGTAATCGAATAATTCAAAAAATTCGATCTGATCAATGGTGATCCCCGCTTGATAGATGGCCCGTTCAACGGAAAGTCGGGCGGCCCGGAAATCAAGGGGGTCCGGTCGATCGTGGATGGCGAGGGTATCGGTCGTCGTGCTGGAACCGGCGATCCGGATTGCAGGGTGGGGTAAATCTGGTGGCTGTAGTCCGGCGCGCGTTAACACGACCGCGGCGGCGCCATCGGCATCCGGAGCCACATCGAACATATTGAGCGGGTCGGCGATCATCCCAACGCGTTCATATAAAGCCGGTTTGAGCGCGCGTTGGAACATCGCATTTGGGTTGCTGGCCCCGTTGGTATGGGCAATTACGGGGAACCCGGCAAAGGCGGAGCGGGTTGCCTGGTATTCATACAAGTAGCGCTGCATGAGCAAAGCTCCCTGGGCAGTCGGTGTCAGTCCCTGGACGGCTTCGTAATCACTATCTAGCATGGTAGTCAGGGCGGCTTCGAGTTCATCCCCAGCTTTGTCGGTGATCTTTTCTACTCCGACGACCATGGCCACATCGACAAACCCCGATTTGACGGCCAGATATCCGGCCCGCAGCGCGGCGCCTCCGGTCGCGCCCCCAGCTTCGATGGCATAGGCTTCGATCCCGCGCAGCCCGGCAAAATCGGCCAGCAGTACGCCTAAATGGGCCTGCCCCGAAATATTAGGCGCCATGACATTGCCCACAAACAAGGCTTGGGGCTCAATTCCGCCAGCATCCAACTGGGCGGCCTCCATGGCATAGTACCCCAACTCCCGCAGGGATACATCCCAGTGCTCTCCAACTTTGGTCTGGCCAATGCCAGTGATGATGACGTCGTTCATTAATGATCTCGGTTAAGTGTGTGGCGGTTTGTCCTGTTAGGAAAAATCAACTTGGTTTACCGCCACACCTGAGCAGTTTCCGGTTTGAGCTTGGGTTTTATTTCAGAATCCTTTCCAGAATCTGCTTATGTGGCCTGTCTCGCAAGAAGCTAAAATTATGTCATGCTGAGCACATCTGCCGTATGCTGAAATTACTCAGTGATCGCGTGCGAAGCATCTTTAATTATTTTCTTGAAACTTGCGAGATAAACTACTTATATCGTCTTTGTCCTTGAAACATGAAGCGTGATACGTGAATTTTGCAGTCATCATGCTTCACGGGTTTATTTCATGAGCAGTTTGCCTCGCATCCGGGCATAGGTGGCGTAATCAATCTCTGTGCGCCGGGCGATATATTGCTGCGTTTTGGGAGCCAAATCGCGTTGAGCGGCAATTTTCTCGGTGACGCGGATACCGAAGGCATCGGAACCGGCTCCGGAACCAAAGGAAACCATCAATATCCGGTCGTCAGGTTGGGCCACATCGAGAATCGCGGTCAGGCCGATGATGGCCGCCCCCGAATAGGTGTTGCCGATCAGGGGGACTAGCAGGCCATCCTGGATTTGTTCCATGCTGAAGCCCAAACTTTTCGCCACCCGAGTTGGGAATTTGGTGTTGGGCTGATGGAAAACAGCGTATTGGTAGTCGGCGGCGGTGGTATCGGTGGCCTCTAAATAAGTCTGAGCGGCCGCCGTGATGTGTTTGAAATAGGCCGGTTCCCCCGTGAAACGCTGGCCGTGCTCGGGGTATTTTTGATATTCCCGCCGCCAGAAGTCGGGGGTATCGGTAACGAAGGAGTAAGTGCTTTCGATAACGGCCAAAGAATTTTCTGCTGGTCCGAGCAGATAAGCCGCCCCACCCGCCGCGGCCGTATATTCCAGGGCGTCACCGGGTTTGCCTTGAGCCGTATCCATTCCGATTGCCAGGGCATAATCGGCCATGTTAGAGCCAACCAGGCCCATGGCGGCGACCATAGCTTCAGTGCCAGCTTTGCAGGCAAACTCCCAGTCCGCAGCCTGGGTGTGGGGCACGATCCCCAGCGATTCGGCCACAATTGTGGAGGTGGGTTTGACCGCGTAAGGATGGGATTCGGACCCCACCCACACGGCTCTGATTTTTTCGGGGTCGATCGCGCCCCGCAGGAGCGCGTTCCGGGCTGCTTCAATCGACATCGTAGCGACATCTTCGTCAAATCCAGGCACCGATTTCTCTTGGATCGGCGTACCCCCATAACCGCCGGTCCAAACCCGGGAGACTTCTTTGGCCGGGAGGCGGTAGCGGGGTACATAAGCCCCATAGCCAATAATGCCGACGGGGCGGGTAGGTTGGAGGAGTAAGTTTGCTGCGTTTTCAGTCATAGTTGCTCAATTTGGAACGGGAAACGTGATGCGTAAAGCGTGATTCAGGCATTCATCACGTATCACGCTTTACGAGTTTTTCAGAATCTCTTTCGCCCGATCGATACGTACTATTTTTTCGGCCACCATTTGGGTTGCGACGCGAGTGATATCTGCGCCTTCGGCTCCGGCCGCGATGGCCACCTGGCGGGCATGGAGCCCCATATGCCCGCGTTGGATGCCTTCGGTAGCCAGGGCTCGAATGGCGGCCAGATTTTGGGCTAATCCAACAGAGACGATGATTTCGGCGAGTTCATTGGCGGTGGTGATCCCCATCATTTTGAGGGCTACGCGAGCCACAGGATGAACTTTGGTCGCGCCGCCGACAATTCCGACAGCCATCGGTATCTCGAGCGTGCCAACCAGGTTGCCATCAGCATCGCTGCCCCAGGTGCTGAGCGAAGTGTATTGCCCACTTCGGGCGGCGTAGGCATGGGCCCCAGCTTCAATGGCGCGCCAGTCATTTCCGGTAGCAACGACGACCGCGTCAATCCCGTTCATGATCCCTTTATTATGGGTTGCAGCTCGGTACGGGTCAGCGGCCGCAAACGCCCAGGCTGCGATGATACCCTCCCGGACTTCTTCGGCAGCGTATTCGCCGAAAGCCAATGCTCCCAATGGAATTGTACACCGAACCCGGGCCAGGCGGCGGTCGGCCAGGTTCGATAGGATGCGGAGATGCACGCGGCCCCCAGTGATATTTTCAACCAATGGGGTCAGGCTCTCGCAGGCGGTGTTAATGGCGTTGGCCCCCATCGCATCGCGCACATCATAGATCAAATGTAAGACCAAAAATGGTCCGATTGCCGATTGATCAATGACGCGGACTTCGAGATCACGCGGGCCACCACCTAATTTCTTTATAATCGGATCGATCTCGGCTGCTGCGGTCAGCAGATTGTCTCGCTGCTCCAGGATTGCCAACCGGGCAGTGTGCGGATCGGCAACGTCTAGAATTTGCATTTGCCCAATCATTTCGGGTGGGGTTGTGCTGGCGACAAAGCCGCCGCCGGCGCGCGCCAGCTTGGCCATGAAGGAGGCTCCGGCGACAATGGAGGGTTCTTCAACGACCATCGGAACTAAAACGTCGCGCCCATTTACCTGAAAGTTGAGGGCGATCCCCACCGGCAAGGCGTGCAGGCCAACTACATTTTCGATCATGTGTTGGGCCTGGTCAAGGTTGAGGCCGGCGGTGCTCTGCAAGATGGCAATATCTTCAGGGGTCAGCACCCCGCTGGAAATCAGTTCTGCCGCGCGGTTTTCAAGGGGAAGATTGTAAAATCCTGGAATTCGGGAGGAGTGAGATGAGTCGGTCATAGATATCGTGAAGCGTGAAATGTGATACGTGAAGTGTGAAGTTGGAATTCGGCCCGAAGCACGGTTTCACGCTTCATGTAATTTGTGAACCAAAGAACATTCTATCGCTAATCCCTAGCAAAAACTATCAGGGTGTTGAGCGGTGTGGTGATTCGTTAAAAACGAGCTTAAATTACTGCTCACAACTTAAGTCCCCAGGGGTTTGCGAGGACATTTCCTGTGATCGAAATCTGCCAATAGCATCACAGCTTGAGGCTGTAATGCTGTTTTCGAAAACCCCTGGGGACTTGTTAGGAAGTTATTTTTAGACGATTACGTCTAATTTTCGGTTTGGGCAGGATCGGAGGACTGACGTTTCAATCGGAATTTTCGTTTTTCAGTTTTGCGGTAAAATATGGGCGGTGAGGACCCTACTATGGTACTGTTAACCCGAGAACAACTAGAGGACCGGTTGGCCGCGCTGCACCGAGCCAGCCTGGAATTAGTGCGGGATTTATCAAGAAATGCAGTTTTAGAACGAATTGTCCATCTGGCGCGCGAACAAGCTGGCGCTCGTTACGCCGCGCTGGGGATGGTTAATGCCGAGGGGGCTTTAGAGAAATTTATCCCGGTTGGGATGACCGCCGCAGAAATTGGGAAGATGCCGCATCAACCGCGTGGTTTAGGGTTGATCGGGGCTTTGCATGCCGAACGCCAGACCATCCGGGTGCCGGATATGGCCACAGATACTCGCAGCGTGGGTTTTCCCGAGAATCATCCTCCCATGAAGTCATTTTTGGGAGTTCCGATCATGTTGGGCGATGAACTGCTCGGTCAGATTTATCTGACGGATAAAGAAGATGCCCCCGAATTTACCCCTGATGATGAAATTGTAATTGAAACCCTGGCCGCATATGCCGCGGCAGCAATTCAGAATGCGCGTTTATATGAAAACGTCGTCAACCGGGATGAAATATTGGCCCAGAAAAACGAAGATTTATCGCTGCTGAATAATCTTTCAAATGCCTTGGCCGGGTCGATGGAGATTGATGAAATTTTGGATCAAACCCTGACCCGGGTGATGGAATATATGGGGGTGGAAGCTGGGGAGGTTTTTCTACGGGATGAAGGTCGCCGGGAGTTATCTTTAGAATTGCATCGGGGGGAGGCTGCGGAGGCCTTCTTTACACGCGATAAGTTAATGGTGGGGGAATGCTTTGTTGGCCGGGTGGCAATGTTGGGTCAAACCCTGGTGAGTACTTCTTTGAAAACCGATGTACGCTTTATTCGGAATTCAATTGTGGAGGCCGGGTTCAAATGTCTGGCCTGTATCCCTTTGAAATCCCGGCGTAAAGTTGTTGGGGTGCTGAGTATTGCTTCGCGGGTCAAGCGTACCTTTTCTAAACGAGAATTAAATTTGCTCGAATCAATTGGTGCCTGGGCTGGAACTGCCATCCAAAATGCGCGCCTACACCATCAAGCCCGGCGTCTGGCTGTAATGGAAGAGCGGGAACGAATTGGGATGGACCTCCATGACGGAATCATTCAGTCGATTTATGGGGTTGGGTTGGCATTGGAGTACGCTTATCTCAGCGCGGAAGAAAACCCCGATTTGACGCGCGAAAAAATCAACGCTAGCATTGAAGGGTTGAACGCGGCCATCCGAGATATCCGAGCCTATGTGGCCGACCTGCGTCCCCGCCAGTTACGCGATGAGCAGCTTTTGCAGCAGGGAATTGAGAAATTGGTCAATGAATTCCGGGCCCACTCGCTATCCAGCGCAACCTTGACGGCCGCGGAGGATGGTCTGGCTGATCTGCCCCGCGAAAATGGCCTAGCCCTGTTCCGAATCTGTCAGGAAGCCCTGGCCAATGTGGCCAAACACGCCCATGCCCGGCAGACGGATATTCATTTGTGGACTACCGAGGAACAGGTTTTGCTTAAAATTGAAGACGATGGCCGGGGGTTTGACATGCAAAATATGAGCGAAGCCCTCGGGCACGGCCTTTCGAATATGCGGCGGCGGGCCAAAAAAGTGGGGGGTGATGTGGAGATCATCTCGCAACCCATGAAAGGGACCGCGATCACCGCCTGGGTCCCCTGGGATGAAATGCCCCCGGCTGAAGACGAACCGGAATCTCAGAAGAAGTTCAATCCCTTTGAATAAGAAAAAAGCCCCGGCTGGGGCTTTTTTTATGCGTCAGTTGCAGTTCGTCTCTTTATGATTTCGTAAGCTTCTTCCAGAGTGTCTGCAAAATGAAGTTTGCCAAATGTATTTGAGAATATCCGCGCCATCCGCCGGATTATTCCGCGGGCACCCGTAATCACTAAAATTCCGGTGAAGTTGGGGTGGGGCATAATTTTATGAGCCCGGGGATAATGTCCCAAGGCATCCGCGGGTAGGCCAATACAGTCCGTAAAATCGGCGATTACACTTGATTTATGGGAAATCGTGTCTTGTAAAGCCTTACGCTCTTCAATCCCTTGTAGATATTCTTCAGATGTAAATTTTTCTACTATCTTGAACAAGATGATCGTTTTCTCAGCATTGGCCCAGTTGACGGAAATTGGCATCGCATCCACTCCTAGTTTTTAACCTAGTTGAGATTATAGCGCGATCCCGTCAATTTCCGAAGGATTATATTGACCGACTGATCAGTTAGTCAATGAAAGGATGACAAAGGCTCCGTAGTTAAAGAGTGAGAAAATGAGCGCCGAGAGTTGGGCCATAATTTTAGGATCATTTTACGATGGCAGTTTCAAGTGAGTAGATCGGGGGTAGAAAATCTGCCAGTAGTTCCCAAGTATCGCCGTCATCTTGGCTGAAGAAGATCTGCCCAGTGCTGGTACCCACATAAATACCCGCGTTTTTGCAATTATCGGTGGCCATTGCACCGCGCAACACTACGAGATAGGCTCGTTCGGGCAATCCTTGGGTAAGGGCTTCCCAGGTTTCGCCGCGGTTGCGGCTGCGCCAGATGACAAATTTTCCATCTATTGAAACTCGATACTGATCACTCTCTTCGGGGACGATAAAAATCGTGTCGGGGTCATGGGGATGGACCACAATGGGGAATCCAAAACGAGAGGGGAGTTGGCCTGCGCCGATGTCGATCCACTCAAGCCCTGCATTATCACTGCGGTACATGCCACAATGGTTTTGCTGGTATAACCTTTCTGGGAGGGTCGGATGTTGGGCAATTTTGTGAACGCATTGGCCGTATTCGGGGTATTTCTGCGGCAGAAAGTCAGCCCGGACATTTTGATTCCGCGGTGTCCAGGTTTCACCGTTGTCAGAGGTGTAATAGCAGCCCCCCGTCGAGATAGCGACCCACATTTGAGCCGGATCGGTGGGGTGCGGTAAGATGGTGTGTAAGGCTAAACCGCCCGCGCCTGGAAACCAGTCTTGGCGGTGAGGGTGATTATAAAGCCCGTTATTGATCTCCCAGGTTTGGCCGCGATCCGTGGAGCGAAACAGCGCGGCGGGTTGGACCCCCGCATAAAGCACACCTGGTTCATGCGCTTTCCCCGGCGTAATATTCCAGGTTTGAATTACCTTCTCTGGGGTTTTGATCGCATCTTCTGGACTTCGAGCTTCATCAGGGGTGTTCAACGGTCTGCCAGAGGTGGACGGACTCTCAAAAGACGGTGATTTTTCGGCTTGGGTCCAGTTGGCGCCAAAATCATCTGAGTAATGGGTACTCGGGCCGAAAACATCATGGGCCGCGGCCACATGTAGCCGTTGATCGCGCGGATCGAGTTGCATATGTAGCACATTCCAGGCTTTAAAATGCAAATCACTGCACTGCCACTTTTGACGATTTTCATCGCTAGAGAAAATCAGGCCGCCTTTCCGTGTACCAACAAACACCTTTACTTTTTTCATGACTGGCTCCCTGAACAAAACTAAATAAAATATACTAAATAATACCGTAAATATCATATTTTTTCTATAAGAGGATGGGGCTAATGAAATTTTGCACTTCCTATCATCCGGGCCTCAAATCATCCCCACTTGGGGACTCCAGCTTTTAACCAAAAAAACTCCTGATTTCTCAAGAGCATCTTAGGTGACTCACGGAGAATTGAATAGAAGCCCCGTTAGGGGTAGCAGAACATAATAGTGTGGTTAGTTACACCACTGTTGAATAAGAGCTAAA
>CAYVQU010000025.1:0-41105 GCA_964453155.1 uncultured Anaerolineales bacterium
AAACTTTTGCTGTTTTGAGGAGGGTCTAGCACCCTTTTTGCAGTAGAGTCAATATTCTATTGTGATAACTCGGCCCGAATAGTTTTAGCCCGACTCCGGAGCCAGATGGCTTCATCCTGCGCGCCACGATTCTGAGCATAGGTAGCGGCGTGATCATATTGCCGGGCAGCCTCATACAAGGACCCTGATTTTTCAAAATGAGTGGCTGCCATGACCTGAAATTTTGAATCCCGCCGGGATACCAGCCAACGAGCAACTGCAAGATGATATTGGGTCAAATATTTGTGTGGCAACAAGCCATAAGCCACATCTCGCAGCAAGGAGTGTTTGAAAATGTATTCCTGATCTTCAGAAAAACTCGTCCCAGCGCGTGGAAAAGCCAACTCGGCCTGAACTAGTTTCCGAAGACCGTCCTGTACAACGCGGTCTAGCATCACAGGAGCCAGTTTCAACAACCCGGTACCCGTATGAGATGCAGAGCGGATGGCAGCTAGCACCGGGCCGACCCAAAAAACCCGCCCAACCACCGAAGCCAAGAGGGCCACCATCCGGGCTTCTCGGGGCAGGGCATCTAACCGGGCTTGCAGCATCGCCTGGAGGGTTTCGGGCGTGTTGGTTCGCAGGTGAGAAATGGCCTGGTCTGTGGGGGCTTCAGGTGAAGCTAGCCCGATCTTAATTAGACCACGCACCATCTCTTCTAAGAAATATGGATTGCCATCTGCCCGGCGAGCAAGTTCGGCCATGATCTCTTTCGGTAGCTCATCAAGATCAGGATAGGCCATTGCGACTATTTCTGCATTTAATGGCAACGGACCTAAGTTGATGATTTGCGAAACATTAACCCAGCGGGGTTTCTTGCGAATGAATTCGGTCCGAGCCCCTGAGCAAATTATCAGTGGTAATGGATCATCATCCGGTTGCATAATATAGGCTAACAAACTCAGACTCAAGTTATCAGCCCAATGCAAATCATCCAACAACAACATCGTGGGGGATGTGGTTGCGGCTCGGCGCAACAATTCTCGGGTTAGTTCAAATGTCCGCTGAACTCGATAATTGGGTTTTCCTTGATATTGGGCTAAATAATGACTATCTGGCCACGGGATTCCGGCCATATTCCCAATAAGATGGGCAGCTTCCACTGAATGAGGGGTATCAGCATCTACCCCCCATAGCTCCCGAATGCCGCTCGCGAATTTCGCCCTGGCAATTTCGGGAAGATCATCATCAGAAATTCCAAAACGATTTTGCCAAACTGACTTCCACAAGAAAAATGGCACCCGTGCAGTTTGCGACAAAGCTCGGGCCGTAATGACCTGTAAGCGCGGTTCGGCAATTTCGAGTTGGCTGGTAAACTCCATGAGCAACCGCGACTTCCCAATTCCAATATCACCAACGACCAACACAAATGTCGGGTTCGGCAGGCGACGGGCTTGTTTATATAGGGCAGCCATTTTCTGTAACTCATAATCCCGCGCAACCATGCGAGTACTGAGCGTGTCTTCACTCCGATACCGCATTTGCGTAGTTTGATTACGTTTGTGGTCTACAACGAAGCCCAACAGCGGCTGAGTCTTGCCACGAATATTGATGGGGCCTAAATGCCGCACTTTAAACACACTCCGAACCAAACGGAATGTACTTTCACTAATCATGACCGTTCCCGGCTCCGTCATTTGTTCCAAGCGGCTGGCCACATTTACGGTATCCCCCATGACGGTGTACTCATTTTTCGCGCCAATATACCCTGCCAAAACATTGCCGGTATTGATACCTATACGCATTTGAAGGTTTTTTGCTTCCGGCCGATCCGTTTCATGGGTATAGGCCGCTAAAGCCTCAATCAAAGCTAAACCGGCCTCCACCGCATGTTCGGCATCATTTTCGCCTGCGAAAGGAGCCCCCCAAACTGCCATTACCCCATCGCCCAAATGCTTATCAATATACCCATTACAACTACGAATTACATCATCCAGGCGCGCCCACAAATCTTTAATGAGATCGCTGACAGTTTCAAAGTCTAATCTTTCAGCCAGACTGGTAAAACCCTGAACATCAGCAAATAAGACCGTTGCCCACCGACGTTCTTCTGGAAACTGTTTTTGTTGAATGGGGGCAGTCATTAAATATCCTCAAGTACTTAAAGGTTTGTGATTAAATTTAAAGCTGGCAAATTCGACCATCACACCTGAGCAGTTTTAAATTTGATCCGGCATTCGATTTCAATACCCTTTCTGATATCTGCGGAAGCGTTACGGAATATTGAAAATTATATCAGGATTGAGAATATTGGCCTCAGAAAAAAGGGCTGATCATCCTGACCAGCCCTTCAATTGGTATTTTTAGGGGGTAGTCTGCTCCCGAAGTGTTCGCCAAACTTTTTCGGGTGTCACCGGATTAGTATCGATATTGACACCAACGGCATTGAAGACCGCATTGCCAACTGCGGGTGCGACCCCATCCAACGGGATTTCTGCCACCGCTTTGACCCCAAAGGGATGACTCGGCTCGAAGGTTTCTACGAAAATTGTTTCCAAGGCTGGCATTTCATGAGCCTCAAAGATATGATAATCGCGGAAGTCTTTCTCGCGAGCATTCCCAGCTTCATCGTAGACCATCTCTTCACAGACCGCGTAGCCCAACGCCTGGGTCATCCCACCTTCGATCTGACCGGAAGCCGTGATGGGGTTGACAACGACACCCGAATCAACCGCCATAACGAGTTTGTCCACCACCACCTGACCAGTCTCGGTATCCACAGTCACTTCCGCAAACTGAGCGCCAAACGGCGGCGGGGCTACTGGCGACATATAGGATCCAATTCCCATGATCTGAAGTTGGTTTTCGTGATGCAGCGAGTGATAAGCGATTTCTTGGAGGGAGACCGATTGGCCCTCAGAGGTGAACGCTTGCCGATCCGACAATTCAATTTCAGCCTCCGCGGATGTTTCGAGTATCATGCGAGCCCGATCTTTGATCTGCTCGGCAGCCTGGGCTGCGGCTTTGACCACCGCGGCCCCGGAGATATAGGTCGTTGAGGAGGCATACGCGCCGACATCGAAGGGGGTGAAATCCGTATCTGATGAGTAGACCAGGATATCTTCAACTGGGCAGCCTAAAACTTCGGCCGCCATTTGAGCCAAGACAGTATCCGAACCGGTACCAAGATCGGTTGCACCGACCAATAAATTAAAGGAGCCATCATCGTTCATCTTGATCGAGGCCGCGCCCATATCGAGATATGGGATTGCGGTGCCCTGCATGACCATTGCCAGCCCCACTCCCTTGCGGAGATGAGGTTTTCCGGGCACCTGCTGCCAGTCGGCATTTCCGAATTTTTGATCCCAGCCGATGGCGGCTTTTCCTTGTTGGACACATTCTTCCAAGCCGCAGGTTTCAATCGTCTCGGGGCGGGGTTCGCGCCCCTCGCTCCAGGCGGTACTGAAAGGATGCAATTCGCCGGCGCGTAAGGCATTCTTCAAACGAAATTCGATGGGGTCAAAACCGAGATCATCACAAATCTTCTCAATATGACGCTCCAGGGGCCAATAGCCTTGGGGCACACCGTAACCTCGATAAGCGCCCGAGGGTGGTCGGTTGGTGTAAACAACATCGGCGTAGAAGCGAATATTAGGATTCTCGCGATATTTGCCATCCCCGACATATAACGCCATGGATTTATGGCCCGTATTCCCGGTGACCGTCAAGGCGTGGGCTCCATTGGCGCCGGTATCACTAAGGGCATACATCTCATTAGCGGTGATAATCCCATCTTTGGTTACACCGGTTTTCATCCGCACCCGCATGGGATGGCGGGAACGGCCAGAGATAAACTCTTCTGCGCGGGTGGTCTCATACATTACCGGACGACCGGTGGCAATCGTTAAATGAGCCGCGACATCTTCAATTTGGACTTCCTGCTTACCGCCAAAACCGCCCCCAATGCGAGGTTTGATGACCCGAATCCGTTTGATCGGCAAACCCAAAACGGGCGCTAAAATCCGCCGGGCGTGGAAGGGTACCTGGGTGCTGGTGCGGATCACCAAGCGGTCATCTTCGTCCCAATAGGTCACGACGATATGGGGTTCAATATGGGCTTGTTGGACTTTGGGAACTTCGTATTCAGCCTCGAAAATGTGATCGGCTTCGGTAAAACCCTGCTCCACATCTCCGATATCAATCCGTATTTCAGCCGCCAAATTTTTGGTCGGGTCCGAGTCTGCAAAATTTACGTATTCGGGTTCATCGTGGAGGATTGGCGCCCTGGGTTCCATTGCTTTCCGAGTATCCAACAGCGGT
Source organism: uncultured Anaerolineales bacterium (assembly GCA_964453155.1). Taxonomy (GTDB): domain Bacteria; phylum Chloroflexota; class Anaerolineae; order Anaerolineales; family UBA11858; genus CAYVQU01. The sequence goes on from CAYVQU010000025.1 coordinate 4,300, forward strand.
TCGAGGACTTCATACTCGACCTCGATCAATTTGAGAGCCTGTTCGGCAATTTCAACCGTCTCAGCAGCGACAAAGGCCACTCGATCACCAACGAAACGAACTTTAGTATCGAGGGAGAAGCAATCCAACGGACCGGGGATGGGATCGGACTGCCCGGCAGTTGAATAGACCACTCGCGGAACATCTTCGTGGGTCAGTACTGCAGCCACACCAGGAAAATTCCGAGCTTTACTGGCATCAATGGATTTGATCCGGGCGTGAGCGTAGGGAGACCCCAAAACCTTAGCATGCAACATGCCGCGCATCTCGATATCCCCGGCAAAAGCCGGTTTGCCCTGGGCCAATTTAACAGCATCCACCTTGGGCTCCGGTTTGCCGACCGTTTTATAGGGTGAAACTTCGGGAACGACGACGACTTTGGCCGCGGTTCGGGTTTGGGTTTCGGGTGCTAAAGTATCCGGTGATTGGGTGATTGGGTCGTCAGTTGCCGTCTCGGTAAACCAGGTCCCAGGTTCGAGGGTCACTAAATCGCCATACTCTTCACCGCGCAGGGCAGCTGCAGCCTGCAAGACAGCTTGAACCGGTTTCAAATAGCCCGTACACCGACAAAGAACACCTGATAGTACCTCCCGAACTTCGGCTTCAGAGGGATTTGCTTCCCGTTCGAGCAATTCTTTGGCGGCCAATATTTGTCCTGGAGTACAGTAGCCGCATTGAATCGCACCGGTCTCGATAAAGGCTTGCTGGAGCGGATGCAATCCGTCGGTTTTGCGCCAGCCATGATCGGGATGTTCGCCCAAAGCTTCGATGGTAGCGATTTTATGCCCCTCAGCCTGCGCTGCGAGCATCATCCCAGCATTGACAGGTTTGCCATCCAACAGAACGGTATCCGCGCCGGTTTCACCCCGTTCAGCTCCAAATTTTACGCCGAAGTATCCTATCGAGCGCAAGGTTTTTAATAAAGTGTCTCCGGGAAAAACATCGGTCTCATGATCTATGCCGTTAATGATTAGATTTATCTTCATAAGAATTACTCCTGTGATTAGTTAATATTTTGGGAAATCAACCAATCCTGGATTTTTTCAATAATTGCGCGCCAGTTATTTTCCATCATCAAGTTATGCCCGGCCTCGGGGATGATCATAAAATCCCCGCTATAATGTTTGGCAGACCGGCGTAATCCGGCAACTGTGACTGCCGCGTCGAGTTCGGCAGCCAGCCAAAAAGTGGGTGTTTTTACGTTATCGGGGGGCCGCCAAATCGGCGGATTATGCTGAAAGGCGGGCAAAATCGATTCCGGCCCCAGGTTTGAATGCAATTCTTGGGGGGAAACTACAGCGTTGGGACCTAACAGAATTTCTGCCGCCCGCTTTGGATTCCGCACCCACGGCGTGGCATCCCACGAAAGAGATGTTAACAAAAATAGGAGGGGGTCTCTTTTCACCAGCGCTAAGCCATTATCGCGATTAACACTGTGAGATACCCAGGGAGCTACCAATACCGCACCGGGCAGGTTATCGCCAATATTTTTGAGATACCATTGGACCAGGGCTCCCCCCATGCTGTGACCCATTAAAACCGGTTTATGTGGCAACCGTTTGACTTCATCACGCACAAATCCGAGGTAATAATCTAACGTACATTTATGGATAGGGCGTTGGGAGGGCGATTGGCCGTGTCCGGGCAGGCTGATGGCATGGCTCTCCCAACCCCATTCAGCCAGGAGTTCTTGCCAGGGCTGCCAACACCAGGCCCCATGCCACATCCCATGCTGCATCAATAGGGGCGTTTCGAAGCTACGCTCCTTGGGGTAATAGCTAATCCGCTCAATCCCGTCGACAATACTATGTTGTACAGTGTAGTGAGCTTCCGTCTTCCCCATAAGCGCGCTGATTCCTTTAGGGGCTTTATTTTGGGGTACCAGCAGCGTGAAACGCGGGTCAGCTTTGGCAAGCTGCCAGAAAACCCAAGCGAGTTGGGCAAGGAGATAGCCGGTGAGGGTGCCTAGGAAAAATTTGGAAGCGTTTTTTATCATCATGCATAACGAACGCGGATTACGCTGATTTTGCGGATTCTCGCAGATTTTAATTTGAACAAATATCTGCGGGAATCCGCGTTAGCAGAGCAATCTGCGTCATTCGCGTTCTAGGCACCGTTTGACCAAAGTCCCGGCCACATCGCTCCGATATTCAGCGCTCGCCCATTGATCTCCCGCCTCGCTAAATGCATCCCGGGCTGCGATTTCAGCTCCTCCGGGTTGGGGCCCGTCCATTGCGAGCAAGGGTGATTCGCCAAATCCACCCAGAACCACCCGGGTACGGCCCGATTTCCACCGGGCGACCGCGGCACAGACAATGGGTAAATCCGCTGGACTACGAGCGACATATTCATATGCCAGTTTGAGATTGGAAGAAAGCAAAATTTGCGTGATCAACCGTCCGGTGAGTTTTTCTTCCCGCAGGGGCAGGATCTCACCCAAATTGACTTTCTCATCTCCAGGCTGGAGCATGAGTTGGGCACCTAAAGCCAACATCGCAGTTGCAAACGGCGAGCGGCCATTTGCTGCGACCAAAGTACCAGCGATGGTCGCCATTTGACGAGTGTTATAGGTTGCCTCGTGGCGAATTGCCTTACCCAAATCAAGGTACAGATCAGGGAATTTTAGCAACTGCTCAAGAGTTACAGTGGCCCCAATCTCAAGCGTACTCCCTTTTTGCGCGCGGGTGTTTAATCCCAATTTTTGGAGGTCAACCACAGCAACAGGTGTATCCGAGGGCTGGTTGAGCACCGTCCCCCCGCCTAATGGCACAGTTTCAACTCCCGGCCTTTGGAGTAATTCCAAGGCAAGGTCTAACGATTCAGGGCGATGATATTCTACGATCATAAGCGTCTCACAGGACTGATTGGTCTAAAAATCTGATTGGTCGGATGGGTCAAGTGACATTTTTGACCTTTCAGATAAATTTGACCAATCAGACATCTAATCCGGATAAACTTTCCAACCCAATTCTTCAAACACATCAACATTTATTGTTCCGTCAGGAACATTGACCAATACGGCACTGGCATCGGCTAACAATTCACCATCTGGCCCCAGGATTTCGGCTGTCGAAGTTGCTGAGCGTTTTTTACTCTTTTCTGCATGCCCGACAACCTTAATCAGTTTCTCGGTGGGAACCGGTTTCCGATAATTTACGGATAACTTGGCCGTATACATAAACCGTGGATTCTCAGGATCACTCCCAAAATGGGCCCGGCCTAAGACTTCATCTACGAGGGAGGCAACGATGCCCCCATGAACCACTCCTGGATATCCCTGAAATCGTTCGGGGACGGTGGTTTCCACCACAACGTCCCCATTTTCGATTTCATAGAATTTGAGTTGCAGGCCGAATTTGTTCTCGACGCCGCAGACGAAGCAATGTCTCGAATTTGGCTGCTTTAGTCTTGTCTGAGATGTCTCAGAGGTCTGAAGGGTCTTATTTGTCGGATTGGTCATAGCTGTTTTCGTCGATGTTGAGTTGATATGGAATTTCGGGTTCTGATAATTTGTTTTTTGATCTTGAACGATGTAGGTAGCCAATCAGGCCATTGATTTGACGATTACCGACTTCAGCTTTATCAAAGATAGATTGAAATTGTTCTTGACTGATGTAATTTTGATCCAGCGCAATATAGAGTTGCGATTGGCATTCAGAGGCGGATCGGCGAGCATAGCCGAGAAAACGAATGAATTCATTATCGGAGCCGGAATTGAAACCTTCGGCGATATTATGCATCACGGAACCGGCAGAACGTCGAATTTGATCTCGTAACCCAAAGTCTTTGGCAAATTCACTAATAGCCGAAACCTTGTAAACCAATTTCACCATTTCTCGGGCGATTTGCCACGCTCTAATTTCTTCAAATCGTTTAATCGTTGCCATAAATCTGTCGAATTAGTCAAAAGTTTCTAATTGGTCTAAAACTTCAACATCCCAATGGACAAATTAGACTAATCAGACCAATTAGACAAATAAAACTATTGAGTAGCAAAAGTATCAATTAGGAGTTTAAAATCCCCACCCACCGGATACAAGATCGGACAGGTCGCGCCGTTATTGATATATTCTTGAACTTTGGCGCGGGCTTCGTCGGGGGTGCCGGAGGCGGTGATGCGATGAACCAAATCATCAGGGACCAGGTGTTTGGCACTTTCGATTTGTTCGTGGGTCGCGGGCCAGCCCAAAATCGATTGAATTTCAGCGACCACATCATCAGAAACTTTGGAGGCTTTGGCAATGTGGGGTTGTTGGGCCATATATTGGCACAGCAGCATCTTGCTGGTGTCAATGGCTTTATCATGATCATGATCCACGGAACATACCACCAGTTGTGGTCGATCGATATCATCAATGGAGCGGCCAGCTTTCTTGGCACCTTTTTCCAGCAATTCCATCGCTTGCAGGTTGTAATCGGGGTCCACACAGTAATTCAAGACCGCACCATCGGCTATTTCACCGGTCAACTGCATCATCTTCGGGCCAGTGGCTCCGATCATGATCGGAACATCCCGCGGTTCGGTATTGCCATGAACCACATCAAGTTGAATCCCCTCGACCTGATGGAATTCACCGTGGAACGTCACGGTTTCCATTGCTAGCAAGCGACGGGTTACTTCGACGGTTTCCCGCATCGCCAGGAGTGGTTTGCGGCGGGTAATACCCACATTTTGGGCCAACGGGTCCCACCAGGCCCCAATACCCAAAATGGCGCGGCCGGGGGCCAGGTCGTCGAGAGTCAGAAAAGTAGCGGCCAACAGACCAATGTTGCGGGTCCAATTATTGAGTACACCCGAACCGACCTTGATCGTATCAGTCACTGCGGCATAAGCCGCCATCGGAACAATCGCATCCCGTACCAGGCGAGATTCCGCCTGCCAAACGGCCTCAAAACCTTTTTCTTCAGCGTACTTGGCATACTCTAAACCATCTCGCAAATCATGTGAATCTTGTAAATAAAGGGCAACACGGTCAATCATTACAATCCTCCAGAATTCTCTAAATCTAAAGTTGATTCCAGGACAGCCAGGTCATCCGGGATGTCCAAATCCAGAGCCAACGAGGGCAGTTCACAAATTTCTAACCGGGCCCCAACATCGAGCGCCAGTTGGCAATGACGGTCGAACGAATTAGGGCCGTATTCATACTCAATTAATCCCGCCGGGCAAACCAACAGGGCATTTGTCCCTTCTCGGCGACGGTCGGGGGCAACCACAACTACCGGGGGTTCACCGACGCGGGCTACCATGGCATCCACATCTTCAGGCGTGATCAACGGCAGGTCGGCCGGGATGATTAGCACCCCGCGGGTGGAATAGGTTTTAGCAACAATTGTGGCCCGAGTCAGGGCGATATTAAGGTCTGGGTCACCGTTCTCCTGGACGGTGCGGGCACCCAAATCTCTGGCGAGAGATAGGGCCGACTGGTCCCGACTGACAACTAACACATGCTCAATGTCGGGAATATTTTTGAGGGTTTCGAGCGTATTACTTAGCAATTGGCGATTCAGATCCGTTCTCTCCTCCGGGGTGAACATGCCAGCCAATCGAGATTTACCTCGCTTCAGCGGCTTCACCGGGACAATTGCCCATAACGCCATTGAGAATACCTCTCTTTCTATTTATTTTTCCGAATTCTGTACTCATCAAGAGAATTTTGAACACTAATTTACCGCACGCAAAGGCGCAAAGACGCCAAGTTTTCTCTTATATTATTACTTTGCGCCTTTGCGGCTTTGCGTGAGATATGTTCAAGCTACTCTTGACCATTACATATTTTTCCGAATTCTATTCGGCTTTATCATTGTATCAGAGAGAGTCGCATCGGAAGCGAACACCCGATAGGGCAATCGCATGTTCATGAAAACAAGGCGACTGAAGTCGCAGCAACTGGCGCATATGCGCTGGCAAAACCTGCCTCCGCAGGTTGAAACCCAGTCGCCGAAGGGCGACTTCGCAGTTGTCGGTGCAGTTTAAACTGCCGTTTAAGGTTACATGCGATTGCCCTAGAACACCCGATGCTTATAAACGCTCTCCAAAATTTATAACATCCTGGGCCAATTTTGTGCGATCTTCTGGGGTCTTCATTAACGTTTGAACATTCAACGTCTCAACGTTTAACTGTTGGATTTCCTTTTCTAACGCAGAATCGACAATATCAAACACAAATCCAGTGAGCAAATCGTCGTAGTGCTCTGCGACCGCGTAGGCAGAGGGTTCGATTCCTAACTCCGAGTACATTTTTACTACAGGACCCTTTATGGCCTGGCCACCGATGATAGGCGAAACAGCTATAACGGGCCGCGCGGCTAACGCGGATTTAAGGGTGGGGACCGCCAAAATGGGATCAATGCTCACCCACGGGTTGGAGGGGCAAATCACGACGAGATCAGCTGCCTCAATCCTGGAGACGATCCCAGGGGACGGAGAAGCATTGGCAACTCCTTCAAACCGGAAACCACTCACCACCGGTTCACAGCGTCGCTGGACAAAATATTCCTGGAAGGGGAGTTCACCCGCATCCGAATACACTATCGTCGGAGTGGGGTCATCGCTCATCGGTAATACCGTCGGGCCAATGTCCCAGGCGGCGCAAAAATCTTGTGTGATCTGGCTGAGGGTTTGCCCCGCTCGCAGTCGCCGGGTTCGCTCTAAATGGGTGCCCAAATCGCGGTCCCCGAGTTGGAACCAATCCGGCCCACCGAGTTGCGTTACGTTCTCAACCGCATTCCAAGTCTCATCAACCCGCCCCCAACCCGTGACCGGATTCGCCAACCCCGCCAGGGTATAGCAAACCGTATCGAGATCAGGGCAAATCTTGAGACCCAGATGCTCAAAATCATCCCCGGTATTGACGATGATGGTCAAATCTTCGGGGGGCAGCACTTGGGCTAAGCCGTCGGCGAGTTTGGCACCGCCGACACCACCGGCGAGAGCAATAACTTTCATGATATTAGCGGGTAACAGGAATCAGGTAACTAGGAACAAGAGCTGGGAAACATCCCTACTCTTGGTAACCAGTCCCTAAAACCCCTCCTACCCCATCGTATTCACTTGCTCGGGTTTGATTTTGTAGATCACCCGCACCTGGTCCGCCGGAAACTCAAAAGGTTTGCCGGTGTAGATCACACCCAGATGCTGGATATGCTCAACGGCCCCTTCTTCGGTGACCTCAGCTACCTTGCCCCGAATCCCTAAATACCGATAGGGGTCGTTTGGATCGGGAATAGCAATAGAGACACTGGGATTGGTCGTCATATTGCGATCTTTCAGTCGGCCGCGGGCAGTGTTGATCAGAATATGTTCGCCATCAGTGTTGAACCACACCGGGGTGACCTGCGGCGCGCCGCTTTTCATGGCCGTAGCCAAAAATGCGAAGGCATTGGTCTCGTCCGCCAGCAAATCTTGAAATTCAGGGGGGATATTATTCATGTAAGCTCCATTCGAAGCACAGAAATGAGGTTACTGGCAGCAACCACATTCCGGGCTACTCAACCCATCGCATTGACTTTTTCAGGTTTGATTTTATAGATCACCCGGGTCTCATCTGACGGTCCGGGATAAACATCTTTGTCCATATACTTTTTAGCCAGAGCGTTGATGTGCTCTCGGGCACCTTCTGCGGTGATCTCAACCACCGCGCCCCGAATTTGTAAATACCGGTAGGGCCGATTGAAATCATGAATGGCAACCGCAACCTTGGGACGGGCACGCATATTGCGGTCTTTAGTTCGTCCTTGGGCCGAATTGATGATTATGTGCTCATCATCCGTGTTGAACCATACCGGGGTCAATTGGGGGGAGCCATCATCCATCGTAGTCGCCAACATCAGAAAAGTTTTGGCTTCATCCGCAAACAAATCATGATATTTCTCGGGAATGGTTTTCATCAGAAACTCCTGTGGGGAAATGGGGGCAGATATTGGATTGGGTGACAAGTTCCCAATCCTACTTTATCGATTCCCTAAAGGATCATTTTCTTTCGCTCCAAATTTATATTCGAACCTTTTCTCGCCTACTACGCCGTTCGGCTCGTAGATAAATGAGATATTATCAATCTCTACCTGCCAGTAAACCGGGCGAAAGGCTAACTTATCCATCAGGCAGGGCAGGTTTTGGCGGGTCACGTCAGTATAAGCCAGCGAAATATGCGGCATCCAGTTTTCAGGAGCATAATATGGGCTGGCAGTCGTACTGATAGGTAACACCCGCTCCCATATTTTGGCATGTAATGCACTGAGCTCTTGCGTCCGCACCACGGTCAGATACACGACCGGGGTTTCACTGGTGAAAATCCCCATTCCGCCCACCCGAACCCGAAAGGGGGCCGTCTCAGCCGCGATTTCCTGAACAATGGTCTGTAAAGCCTCGAAATCATAATCCGCCGCGATTTTCCAAGAAAAATGAGGGAAGGGGGTCACTTGAATACCCGTCAAGCCGCAGTCGCGCTCAAGTTCATGCCAAAGTTCTTCGACAAGAGCGTAATGATGGGGATCAAGGAGTGATACGAGTCCGTGCATAAGTATGTCCGCGTCATTGCGAGGAGTGAAACGACGAAGCAATCTGTGTCCTTTTTAAGAAGTTTTAGATTGCTTCGCTCCGCTCGCAATGACGTTATTTTTGCTAATACATCTCCGTCGCATCTTTCGGCAAGTTTCGGACATGCTTTAGATGCGCGCTGATCTTTTCATCATCCTGGAAATTGTAATCAAAGCCAAAGTGTTCGGCGACTGCGAGTGCTGTGGTTCTAAAAAGCTGCGTCATGGCGTCGAGAGAATCCCAGGTATGGTCATAATCATCACTGGCATAAGTATTCAGGAGCAGCTGCCATAATTCGGGTTCAAGGTATCGCTCAAAATGTTTGCCAAGTTTGCCGGGATTAATCTTGAAATCCGTTTTGGTCCCGATATACCAATTGAGCATCTTCATCAACATATCTCGGACATAATGATCCATCATCGTCTTGGCATAGATGATTTCTACCCGCCAGAGACCCTTGGCAACATAAACCGATACCCACCAAAATTCATTGCACGCATCGGCAAAGGTTTTGGCCGTTGGCGGTTTCGGGAGATAGTCGCTTTCATTTGGTTCAGGAAATGCTGGGAGAACATCATCTTTATCCAACAAGGTGACACTCAAGCTGTCCCCGATAAATTCATCCATCCGATCTAGGGGCGAAATTCCCAGGTCAATGCGGTTGCCGTCTGCGAATTGGATCAAATAGATATAATGGCCATCATCGGCAGGAGGCGGATCACTCATCTCTTCGGGCAACTGCATCATCATCCGCTCCCCGAAAACATCGATCCAATCTGGGTCAGTGCGGAAGGAATCAACCTCGGTCACCAGGTAAACGACATCAAAATCTTGAAAGACATCAGGGGCTGCATTTGGGTTGGCCCGAGATCCATTCAGGATCACCGCTCGAACCCGCTCGTCACTTCGAGCGGTATTCAGGATGAGATCGTACATATCTTGTGCAGAACGCATAATTTCGTGAAATAAGATAACGAGGGTTGGGTAGCTGGGTAATTCCCAGGTGCCTGGTGACCAGTTACCTAAACATATCCTTTTCTTTTGGACGGATTATTTCATTCAAGGCAGATTCTCGCAATGGAAACGGAAAACCGCGTACATGGACTACCGGGGTTCCTTCGGCAGCCTGCCCCATGATGAGGGAGGCTGCCGCCGCCAGTTCATCAGCAGCCGCTACGATCGTGGCTTTGAGTTCATAATTGAACAAATCGGCCCAGCCCCGTTCATCAACCAGCGCTGGTATCCCAGATAAACCGATGCAGGTTCCTAACGTCCCTTCGCGCCAGGCTCTACCATGCGAGTCGATGATCATCACGCCAAGTTTTTTGCTAGTTTCAGTTTCCAACTTTGCCCGTATTTCCTGGGCAGAGCGATCTGAGTTTTCAGGGAGCAGCAAATACCAATCTTCAGGATCACCCCAATCGCCTTTAACATTGGAATGATCAATTCCGGCATTGGCGCACACAAACCCGAGATTGTGTTCCACAATAATCAAGCCTGGGCGCGACCGCATTACTTCAGTGCTCTCCTGGAGAATAAGTTCGACCAAGCGGGGGTCTTTGTCTGTGCGGCGTGCGAGGTGCGTGGCTTCTTCCGAGGGGGACACAGTTGTCAAATTAACCAAGCGCCCTTCAGATTTTGAGACGATTTTTTGGGCTAAAACGAGAATATCACCATCGTGGAGCGTGATGCGTGCCCCTTCGGCTTCACTCAGGGCGAGCGCGTGAAGAGCATCCAAAATGACGGCTGCAATATCATCGCCGGGCTGGATCAGCGGGATGCCGGGGAGGGGGGTTAGGGTCAGGGTCATAGCAGTATAAAGGGTCTAAAGGGTCCAATAGGTCAGGCGTTTCAGACCAGTTAGACCTTTTAGACAGATTGGACATTTACAACCCCGTTATCCCAATACTCGCCGTCTTCTTCTTGTAGTGCTTGTTCAGACTGATGAGGATCGCGGTTAGCCCTTCAACCGTGAGGGCATTGGCGAGGCGGCCGGCATAGTAGGATTTCATCCCGCCGTCTTCGGCGAGTTGGACAACTTTTTCGGCCGCGTCCACATCATCGGAGCAGACCAGGACTTCACTGGCGATGGGTTCGCCAAGCTTGCGCAGCGCATGGGCCGGGACATTCTGGAAAGCGGCCACCACTTTTACGCCTGATCCCAAAATCTCTTGGGCAATCTCACCCGCTGAAGGGGCCGTCGGCGGTTTCGGGTCACGGAAATCTACGCGGGCGGTGGCATCCACCAAAATCTTTCCCTGTAGGGCAGCTATGAGGCCTTTTAGCGCGGGTTGATGGGCGGTGGCCACTACGGTCAAGACGCTGATATCAGCGGCCTGGGCGGCATCCGCATTTTGCAAACCGGTGATGGTATCGATCCCTAAGGTTTCGTTTAACTCTACAGCGGTTTTTTCTGCTTTCTCGGCCTGACGCGAACCGATAATAATTGTATAGCCAGCGTGCGCCCATCGTAAAGCTAAACCCGGGCCTTCTTTGCCGGTCCCACCCAAAATTGCGACGGTTGGTTTATCTGTCATTTTTTCTCCTAAATGTGTAACAAAGTTAAAACGTCCGAACGTTCAATGTTTAATATGTTCCCACATATTTTTCGTAACGCTCCCAAATTTGTGGCGCCAGTTCTCGAGCTTCGGCAGCGATTTTTTCTTCGTCCAGAGTCAAGAGTTGGCGGTCTTTCATCAACACTTTGCCGCCGACAATGGTCGTCGTAATCATGCTTTCGTTGAAACCAAAGATGATTTGCCAGGGTAGGTTTCCGGCCGTCAACGGGGTATAAGGATGGTAATCGACAAATAGAAGATCAGCATAAGCGCCAGGGGTTAAAACGCCGATCGGGGCTGCGGGGAAGAACATTCCGGCGAGCGCGGCGTTGTTGTAGATGCCCATTTGGACCACGTCCATCCCATTCATGCGGCGGGGATCGCCGTTGGCCAGTTTGTGGACCAGATAGGTTGTCTTCCACTCGTCCCACATGGTGGATGAGAAGCCATCAGTACCGATGCAAACCGGAATCCCCATCCGCAGCATTTCTTCGACTCGCGAGACCCCGACGGCATTATTCATATTTGAGCGTGACTGATGAGTCACCCAGGTTCCGGTTTCAGCCAGGATTTGCATCTCTTTGGCATCAATGTGAACGGCGTGGACCGCGATAGATTGCGGGCCGAGAAGCTCGAATTTATTCAGCCGATCAACCACCCGCATTCCAGATTTGGCGAGGGAATCAAACTCGTCAACTTGATGCTCCGCCACATGGATGTGGATCCCGGCCCCCTCAGGGAGCGCGGCGCGCGTGGCTTCCAGGGTGGCATCCGAAACCGAAAGGGAGGCATGGATCCCAAACGAACCGCGGAGCAATCCCTGCTCTTGGGCCGCCTTCTGGATGAAGCGGACATTTTCTTCGATTCCGGCTTTAGCCCCGTCCAGGCCATTGCGGTCGGTAACTTCATAGCACAGGGAGCCGCGTAACCCGGCAGTTTCCATCACCTCGGCAATCACATCCAGGGAACCGGCGATGAAATTAGGCGAGGCGTGGTGATCAATGAGGGTAGTCGTGCCATGTTTGATGGCATCCACCAGCATGACCAGGGCCGAATAGGCGACCCCATCTTCATCGAGAGCCATATCCAGCGGCCACCACAGTTTATCTAGTATTTCGGGAAAGTCTTTGGGGGCTTCACCGGGTATCCCCATCCCGCGAGCGAACGCGCCGTAAAAATGAGTATGGGCACAGATATTGCCCGGCATCACATACTGCCCGCCAGCATCGAGAATTTCTACCTCAGGGTATTTTGCCTTCAGTTTGGCTTCCTGATCAATTTCAACGATCTGGTCGTCTTGAATATAGAGAGCGTGATTATCCAAAATTCGATTTTCGGCTTCCCAGGTGATCAATTTTCCATTGGTGATGAGCATGAGTTTCTCCTTGCTAACCACAAAGGACACAAAGTTACATTTAGTTTTTTCTTCGTGGTTCTTTGTGTTCTTGGTAGTTAAATTTCCATGTTATTTTTCACAGCATCTATCCAATTCAAAAGAACAAAACGATTTTCCTGATAGTTTCTAGACCACGCTAAGCCTAGGGAATCAAAAAAATGACTGGTTTGTCCGATTGCGTTGAGAAGTTCAACCCCAGATTTCGGAGGTTCTATAGCCAATTTTTCGACCAAATCATTTCCTAAGCCACCGTGGCGATGATGGCGAGAATTGAGTTCGCGATCCCGCAGCATCATTCCGACCACCAAACAATCACGGACTAAATCCAGGGCCAAGTGTTGTGCAATTAAGAGGTCGTTCCGAGCTACTTTCGAGGCCACCAGCATGCCTTTGAACCAGAATTCATTGGCAATTCGTTCGAAATCAGCCTCCGGATCGTGAATATTCTCTTGGCATTGAATTTCACTCGCCAGTATAGTTTCCACTTGCTCCGATTTCGAAAACAATACCCGGTAACCATATTGAAACGGGTTTGAAGGCCAATTACCAGTATTCTTGAATGCCGATTCCAACATTAAGACCAAATCGATTCGGCGAGTATCAGTCAGACATACGCGGCTGGTAAAAAACGGCGGATTTTGAGACTGGCTAAACGAGTAAACAGCACCAATTGGCTCTAACCAATCGTTATCTGGAAAATATTGGGGCATTACATCATCTCTCAAAACGATGACAATATCAATATCACTCCATTGATCGGGAACTACTTCAGTATTAGCCAAAGACCCAACTAGAATTGCCGCTTGGATTTCATCTCTGGGTTGTAAAAGGTCAATAAGTTCGTCGGTAGTTTCGGCCTGCCAATTATTCATCTAAGTTTTGAAACCTCAAATTACGCGAATTATCACGAATATTTTGCAAAGATTAGCGTAATTCGCGGTTAAGAATTAGAAATCTTTTACAAACTGCTCTTGCAACGTGTTCTCCATCGCACCAGGGACGTATTGCCGCACCCAATTGATGGCTGCTTGACCATCCATATCAAAATGACGCTTTGCCAGGCAAGCCATGAAAATGCCCGTCCGGCCGAGACCGGCCAGGCAATGGGCGGCGATATTTTTGCCAGCTTCGGCTTGCGAAATCACGGTGGATATGGTCTTATCCAGAGTGGCTTTCTCAGTCGGAACTTCGTAATCCTTAATGGGGAAATAGATCACTTCCAATCCGGCTTTTTCGTAAAATTGGGCCAAATCCCGCCGGGCGTGGACGAAATACTCTTGTTTTTCAGTCAAAATGACAACTACATCGATACTGTTTTCGGCAAAACAGGCCCAGGTTTCATTCAAGCGATCAAAGGAACCAAACGGCATCGGGCTGCGGAAAATTTTTCCGGGGAAACCGAAAGGCAGTTCACTAATAGGACGGCGATCGTGGTGGGCAGTTTGGGCGTTGGGGGTCATAAGTTGCGGGTATCAATCGAAAATGGTGGGAACTTCTGGATTTTGATAGGCTGAGAAGGCATCGTCAATGTGACGTTGGCGGGTGCGTTCACCGGCGAAGTTTTGAGGAATTTCATTGGGAGCGTAAAACTGAACGTCGGTGGTTTCGTTGCTGGTGGCTGCTTCGCCGCCGATGATTTTACATAGGAAAACGAGTTTATAGGCGTGATAAAACTCCATTGGCTGGGTGCGATTGGCGTCATATACGCCAATGAGCTTGGCAGCTTTCACTTTGAAACCTGATTCTTCCCAGACTTCGCGTTCCGCGCTTTCAGCCGGGTAATCACCGACATCGGCCCAACCGCCGGGTAGGGTCCAGCCATCGTCGAGTTTTTCGCGGACCATCAGGATCTTTCCATCCCTGAAAACGGCCCCACGGACATCAACTTTGGGCGTCGCATAACCAGGTTGGACGCGGAAATTCTCATTGATGACAGCAGTGTCTAAGTTTGAATGTTCAGCCACAATTTCGGCGGCGAGTTCTGTCAAGCGGTGATTACGCTCCCGTTGAAAATCGTTTTCAGCATAAGTGTAACCAACTTGGGCCAGGGATTGGATTTCTCGCGCCCATTCCAGCCATTGGGGGGATGATGTTTTCAATTTTTTTTGTACGCGGATTTCACGGATGACACGGATTTTTTTATATAACCAAGAATCCGTGTTTATCCCTGCGATCCGAGTCCCCTTTCTAAGATTTTCTGTAATACGTATTCTTGATCTACGGGTAATGAATCAATCCGCACCCCGACCGCGTTGTAAATCGCATTCGCGATCGCGGGAATGGTGGGGATGCTGACGATTTCACCGACGCCTTTGGCCCCGTAAGGACCATCGCCGGTGGGATGTTCCACCACGATGGAAGTGATTTCGGGGGTTTGAGTAATGTTGGGAATCCGGTAGCGGGCCAGATGGTCAGTGAAGGGGACTCCATTTTCGACAATGAAATTTTCGGTCAGAGCATGACCGACGCCCATCACAACACCTCCTTCAACTTGGCCTTGCAAGCCAAGCGGGTTGAGGGCTTTGCCCACATCGTTGGCCGCGATCACTCGCAAAACGCGGACTTCACCCGTCAGGGTATTGACTTCAACCTCCACGGCTTGCGCGGCGAAGGAAAAGGCAAAGTGCATATCACCGCCTTCACCAAGGGGTTGGGTTTCAGGTGCCCAATACTCGTAAAAGGCTTTAGGTTCGCGGCCTTCGTCTCGCATAAATTCAACCACGCTGCCGAGGGGAACTTCGTGCTCCCCGACTTGGGCGAGACCTTCAACAAACTGAATATCAACCGGAGGATGATCGTATTTTTCGGCTAAGGTGGCGGTGATGGCGTCTTTGAGGGTTTTGGCTGCATGATAAGCCGCGTTCCCAGTCACATAGGTCTGACGGGAGGCTGTGGTGGGTCCACCATCGGGGGTGAGATCGGTGTCCATTACAAGGACGTCCACTTTTTCAGGATCAAGACCAAATTCTTCGGCGGCGATCAACCGCAAAACAGTGGTCAATCCCTGGCCTAATTCGGCGGAGGAAGTGCGGACCTGGAGAGTCCCTTCAGGGTAAAGTTCAACTTCAGCTCCAGCCTTATCAGGCGCGCCGCCGCCGAGACCAGTGTTTTTGTAAGCGACTGAGAAGCCCCAGGAGCGAACCAAATGTGGGCTTTCGGGTTGGGGATTAGGGTCGAAAGCGTCACTGTACCCCTCTTGCCGGGCGATTTCCAGCATCTGGTTATCCACTTTTTCGATGCATTCCAACAACCCGACACTTTCACGCAGGGTTTGACCCGTATTGGTCGTACTGCCCACTCGCAAGGCATTTTTCTGACGAATGCCAACCGGGCACATGTCGAGTTCAGCCGCCATGCGGTCGATCATATTTTCGATGGCAAATTGACCTTGGAGGGCCCCAAAGCCGCGGAAGGCACCTGCCGGGGGATTGTTCGTATACATCGCAAAACAATCGGCCTGGACATTGGCGATATCGTACGGGCCAGAGGAGTGAGTAGTCGCCCGTCCCATCACTTTTTCACCCAGCGAGGCGTATGCGCCGGTATCACCGTACAGGTCAGATTTCGCCGCGACCAGGGTACCATCGTTTTTAGCCCCGAGTTTAACCGTGATTTGGGTGGCATGCCGTTTGGGGTGAACGAGAAGACTCTCATGACGATCAAACAGCAATTTAACCGGCCGTCCGGTCGCATTAGCCAGCAACGCGGCATGGACCTGTCCGGCGATATCTTCTTTACCACCAAACCCCCCGCCCATCAACTGCCCGACGATGCGGACGCGTTCTTCGGGCCAGCCTAAGGCCCGGGCGACCTGGTTGCGGTCGGCGTAGGGGATTTGGGAACCTACATAGACTGCCATCCGACCATCATCGGTTGGCACCGCGATGGAACATTCAGGTTCCAAGAAAGCATGTTCGGTGGTTTGGGTATGGAAGGTATGTTCTAAAACAACATCCGCTTCTTCAAACCCAGCCTCCACATCCCCCCGGCGGACCTTGATATGCTTGAGTAAATTGCCTTTATCGTGGAGTTGAGGGGCTTCCGCTTCATTGGCTCGGACTGGATTGTCAACAACCTCGAATTCTTCATATTCGACGGCGATCAAACCCAACGCTTCCGCCGCGATTTCCGGAGAGTCAGCAGCGACGAGGGCAACTGCATCACCCACATAGCGAACCCGTTCTCCAACGCCCACCAGGGATGGCCAGTCATTGATAACGACTCCGTGATATTGCTCCCCAGGGATATCGGCCGCAGTTAGAACAACTGAAACACCGAGTAAATCCTGGGCCGCAGACACATCCAAAGATTTGACCAACCCATGCGGAATACCGGCCCGTAAAACTCGGGCGTAGAGCATTCCATCAAACTTGAGATCATCAGAAAATAGCGCTTCACCAGTCACTTTTTCGACCGCATCGGGACGAATCTGGAAGGTACTGACCGCTTTCTGGGGATCCAAGGAGCCTGGTAAATCCGGCGATTGGATGGGATCTCCGGTTTGGAGAGCTTCGCCCCCAGCCAGGATCGCCCGTTCGATCGTAGGGTAACCAGCACACCGGCACAGGGTATCCTTGAGGGCATAGCGGATTTCATTAGAAGATGGTTCGGGGTTTTCTTCGAGCAAGGCGTGGGAGGTCATGATCTGGCCAGGGATACAAAATCCACATTGAACTGCACCGTGCTTGATGAAGGCTTCCTGGAGGGGATGGAGTTGATCGAGAGTTTCTTCGAGACCGTTTTTACGGGCCTCATATCCGGCCAACCCTTCAATCGTGAGAACATCTTTGCCGTGAACACGTTGGGCTGGATATGTACAGGAGAGTTGGGGTTCACCATCAATGATGACAGTGCAAGCGCCACACTCGGCTTCTTCACAACCAATTTTAGTACCCGTCAGATTCAGCCGTTCTCTTAGGAGTTCGGCTAAAGTTTCACCGGATTTTGGGTCAAGTTCAACTGGATCGCCATTGACTACAAATTTGATTTTCTCGCTCATATGATTACCTGTAAAGCTTAATTGGACGCAGATAAACGCGAATGGACGCTGATGCCAAATGTTCTGCGTTTATCATGCAAATCTGCGTCCACAATTCTCTAAATTTTGGATTTCTCAAATGCTTCTAAAAGGGTATCCCGCAGTAAAACACCGACCATTTTTTGGCGGTATTCTTTAGTGGCCCGATGTTTGCTGGTGCGGAAGTTGGCTTCGCCGAGGAGGGCTTGGTAGGCAATTTCAACAATCTCGGCGGTGAAAGTTTGACCTTTGAGAGCTGCCTCGGTCGTACGCATTCGCCGGGGGACGGGGCCGGAAGGGCCTACGGCTATGCGGACATCCTTGAGCGTATCGCCATCGCGATGAAGCCAAACCGCCAGATTGAGAATGGCAATCGCAACGCCCTGAGGCCGCATGATCCGCTTGAAGGCTGAGGCTTGCCCTGGGGAGGCTAAACTAACCCAAAATCCGGTTAGAATTTCTTCTTTCGGTGCGAGGGTGTTGCGCCCGGGACCGGCAAATATTGTGTCCAGCGGCACCCGCCGGGTTCCACTTGAATTAGCAATCTCAGCTTGAGCGTTGAGAGCCATGAGGGCAATGGTTCCATCCGCGGCCGGGAGAGCGTGAGCCACATTCCCCCCAATCGTGGCGGTGTTCCGCACTTGAGGGCCCCCAATCAACCCACTGGCGGTGGCCAGGGCTGCACAATGCGCTTGTATCAATGGTGATGTGGTGATCCGTTTATGCGGCACCGACGCGCCAATATAAATTTCGTCGCCCCGAATTTCCAGGGTTTGCATTTCAGGAATTTGGGTGATATCGACCAGGGTATGCACGGGGGCATGGCGCCCTTGCTGCATATCCAGGAGCAGATCGGTTCCCCCTCCGATGATCTGGGTGTCTTGGGGTGCGTTGACGAGCGCCGCGACGGCATCGTCAACTGAGGTAGCTACGTGGTAGTTCTGCCAAAGTGTCATAGGATCGGCGACCATGGATGGCGGCACTTTTCGCCGCTTAGTCTAGATGAAGCAGTTTTGATTTGCTAAGTCGACGCCGGCGCGAACTCAGTTTTGCTCGCGACGACCGCCGATCCGATGTGGGTCTATTGTAGCATGAAATTAAACCGTTGAAGCCTAACAATGTAATCGATTTTCCAGACAATTGGCGCAGACTTAAAAGTTCAATCCCAAAAAACTGTCAAATCGGAGAAAAATCGGTATAATTCACCGAATCATAAACCCACCGAAGGAACCAAGCAGCCATATGAAACGTTTAAACCAACTTAAAGGCCGAATACCTGTTCTGCTGATAGTCCTATTTTTGGTATCGGGATGTGCGGCAGGAAAAATATTCGAACCCGAAATTGTGATTGTTCCGGCCGATACATTGACACCAAGTCTTACCAGGGCTGTCACAGAGACTCCAATTCCGACCAACACAGTAATCCCAACTGAAACAAATACACCAACACCTACTAAAACGGCCACGCTCACGCCTTCTCTAACCTTCACATTTACCCCTACCTGGACCCCGACCATTACGCCCACCGCGACAATTGAACCATCACCAACGCCTTGGGGGTATATCCCCGATAATGCTATTGTGATATATCTTTCAATTATTGGCACCGGCGGTCCGATTGGATGTGGCGACAGCATAATCCCGGTAATGATTGGTGTGAACAAAAGTGGAAATGTCGAACAAGATATCAAAATTGCTGTAGATCGATTGTTTTCGATTGGTCCGGTAAATAACTCGACTTATCCCTCATCTTTGCGAGCGGGCGAGGTAACGATTAAGGGGGGAGAAGCGACAGTTCAACTTCACGGTAATTATGTAAAACCGAAAGATGCTTGTGAAGCTCATCGGTACCGCGAACAGGTTTGGGCCACAATCCGCCAATTCGAGGGGATCACTTGGGCGACTCCTATGAAAAGTGGCGCGCCTCTCGGTGATTTATTATCAGCAGTTAAAGGTGATGGCTAAATATGAATAAACACAATCAGGCCGCAATTGAATATGTCCGTCAAAATCGAACCCAATTTCTAAATGAGTTGCAGTCTTTTGGCAAAATCCCTTCCATCTCAACTGATTCTGAATTTTCAGCAGCAATGGAAACGGCCGCACTGTGGGTGGCAAAAAAAATAGAAGGCTTGAATTTCGATAAAGTGGAGGTTTTCCCAACCCTGGGGCATCCCTTAGTTTATGGCGAATGGCTCAAAGCTGGTCATGATGCGCCTACAGTTTTGATTTACGGACATTATGATGTACAACCCGCTGAACCCCTGGATAAATGGGACAGCGATCCCTTTCAACCGGAAGTCCGGGGGGAAAACATCTACGCGCGGGGCATTTCAGATATGAAGGGGCAAATCGCTGCGACCCTGAATGCAACCGAGGCAATCTTAGATACAGGTAGTTTGCCGATCAACATCAAGTTCCTGATCGAAGGGGAAGAAGAGATTGGCTCCCCCAACCTGGCACTGTTTATCGAAGCGAATAAAGATTTACTGGCCTGTGATTTTGCCCTCAATACCGACACCGGGATGATCGCCCCCGATTTACCCACCATCACCTACGCCTTGAGAGGGCTGGCCTATTTTGAGATTCGACTGCTTGGACCCAAACAGGATTTGCACTCTGGAGTATTTGGCGGCACGGTTCACAATCCAGCTCAAGCCCTAGCAGAATTAATCGCCGCGCTGCACACAGAGGGCGGCACAATTACGCTGCCCGGCTTCTACGATAAAGTCTTACCCTTGAGTGCGGCAGAACGTGCTGAACTGGCCCGTCTGCCAAAAGATGAAGCCTGGTATCTGGAAAACACGGGGGTACCGGCCTTGTGGGGTGAAAAGGAATATTCCCCAGACGAGCGGGTAGGCGGCCGACCAACATTAGAAGTTCATGGATTGTATTCGGGTTTCATCGGCGAAGGCGGAAAAACTGTTCTACCGGCCTACGCAATGGCTAAGATTTCCAGCCGGTTGGTTCCTAATCAGGACCCAGAGGAAGTTTACGAGCAATTAATGGCCTTTTGTAAGGAAAACGTTCCCCCAACCATCAGATGGGAAGTGATCAAAATGGCCGGCGCACCTCCCTCCTTGAGTGACCGGAATTCAACCTGGACGCAGGCCTATCTCAAAGCCGCGGAAACGACCTGGGGGGTCCGCCCGGTTTTCAAACGGGAAGGCGGTAGTGTGCCGGTGGTTTCAGATTTTCAACATATTTTGGGCGTCGAGACTGTCAATATCGGGTTTGGCTTGCCAACCGATAATATGCACGGCCCCAACGAGAAGTTACATCTACCAACCTGGTATAAGGGTATCGAGGCTTTAATTCATTTCTTTTACAATTTAGCATAACTATGAGTGATCAAATACAAACTTACGGCGGACAAGCCGTCATCGAAGGCGTGATGATGCGCGGGGCCAACGCAGTTGCCCTGGCAATGCGGACCCCAGAACAAGAAATTAAAATTCATACCGAAGACCTGGGTGAAATATACAAAAGTCGAATTATCAAAATTCCATTTCTGCGGGGGTTGGTGCTTCTGTGGGATGCATTGGGTTTAGGAACCCGAATGCTAACAATTTCGGCGAACGCCCAAACGGGTGAAGACGAGCAGCTAGAAGGTCCGGCGCTGTATCTGACCCTGGCGCTTTCTTTAGTGATTGCGATTGGGCTATTTTTTATGGCCCCAGCCGCGGTCGGACAATTTTTCCAAAATTATCTCGGTTGGCCAAACTGGGTCAGCAATTTGGGTGAAGGCGGGGTCCGCTTGATTTTGCTGATCGGCTATATTTGGGGGATTGGGTTTATGGAAGATATTCGGCGAGTGTTCGCTTATCATGGGGCTGAACACAAAACCATCAACGCGTATGAAGCCGGCGTTGAACTAACTCCTGAAAATGTTCAACGCCATTCGCTTGAACACCCGCGCTGTGGGACCTCCTTTTTACTTACGTTGATGTTGGTATCGATCATTATTTTCTCACTTTTAGGCCCGATGACCTTGGGGGTCCGCTTATTAACCCGAGTTTTGTTTATCCCCATTTTGGCTGGGATTTCTTACGAATATATCCGGTGGACGGCCAATCACATGGACTCATTATTCGTCAAAGCGCTGATCAAACCCAATATGGCCTTGCAGCGCCTGACGACCCGCGAACCTGCCCTAGATGTGATTGAAGTCAGCATTGCGGCGTTCAAAGCTATGCGGGCCGCAGAAAATAATGAGGTGGTTACCTAATCAGTAATCAGACCTTTGTGGCAATATGATAAGACCCCCTCATCAAGTTCTTACGCGTATTTGGCTGGGAATGATCATGGGCGGGTTTGGGGTTTTGGCCTGCTCTGTTCAGAGCGTTTTGCCATCCCCCTCTGCCACATTTCCGTTTGCAACTGAGACCAAAACCAGCTTAACAGCAACCCCTATTCCAACCATCTCGGTAACAAATAAGAAGGTAACGGCGACACCGGTACCACCCACGAGGACCCACAGACCCACAAAAACCAAGACCCCGACGCCCGTTGTGGTGAAAATCGCTCTTGATGTGCAGCCGACCGTGATTGGCTATTCTGTTGCTGGGCGTCCAATCGAAATCTACCGCTTTGGGTACGGGCATCATGGCCGGTTGGTAATTTTTGGAATCCATGGTGGATATGAGTGGAACACGATCGCGTTAGCTGACGAGCTCATCGCGTATCTCCAAAAAAATCCTGAATTCATCCCTCCGGGAAAACGCTTGTTTATTTTACGAGCCCTAAACCCCGATGGTGAGGCTCGATCCCATGGCCACAGCGGACGTTACAATGAAAATCAGGTTGATCTCAATCGCAATTTCCCCGTGGGTTGGTTTTCAGACTGGGATAAAACTGGGTGTTGGAATTTCTTGCCGATCAATGCGGGCTCGGGGCCATTTTCTGAACCGGAAACCCTGGCAGTCGCCCGGTTCTTTGGGGCTCAGCCTGTCGAGGCGCTCATAAGTTACCACAGTGCGGCTTTGGGCATATTTCCAGGAGGTGAACCCCCAGACCCAAAATCAGTTGATCTGGCAACTACTCTAGCGACGGTAAGTGATTATCCGTATCCGCCAATTGACACTGGCTGTCAGATGACGGGTACCTTGGTTGATTGGGCAGTTTCCCAGGGGGCTGCGGCAGTGGACATCGAACTCACCAACCATGAGGACACTGATTTCGAACAAACCCTTGAAATATTAGCAGCATTACTAAAATGGCAGGGGAATACCGATTAGGCCATTTTTCCACGACTTTAGAGTACATTTTTTTCCGAGACTTCGAACAAATTTTGCGATTGGCGTTCGGTAGATTGTAAGCTATCAGAAATGCAATGTGGCTGGAATTTTCAGCACATTCACTCCTGGGATAGTATGCTAAAATGAAGGCGGAATCACATACCCTGGGAGAGGATAAATGGCAAGAAGAGAATTCGATGTTGTTATTATAGATGATGAAGTAACGGTTACGGATTTATTTCAACAATTTATATTATTTAAATACAAAACCTGGAATTTCATGGTTTTCAACAACCCAAGCATGTTGCACACTGCCATAGCGAGTGGCGAAATCAGCTCACGGGTTTGGGTTTTGGATATGATGATGCCCGAAAAAAACGGGGCTGATTTAGCGGTTGCAATCCGGGAACAACACGGTCTAGATCCGATCTTGTTGGCTTACACCGCCCTCGATAAACGATCGCTCGAAACCCAAAAAGCTTACCAACATGGGGTAAAACATTTCACGCACGTCATTAATAAACGCGAGGATATCCCCTCGGTTTTATCCTTGATTGAAATTTGGGTTGTGTAGTAAAAAAATCTTGGTAATTTCCCACAAAAACAGGCCCGGGTTTAAGATCCCGGGCCTATTTTTTTTGCAAAGTTGTCTGGCATTATTTGGAACCGTTTAGGGCTGCTGCCAGGCCCATTCGGAACGCATTACGATTGAGATCAATATACTTTTTGGGTACTCGTGATTCGATCACTTCCAACCAAATTTCAGGGGGTACGGCCTCGATTTTGGCGGCCAAGGCACCCAGCAAGACCACATTATGAGCCCGGGTGGTGCCAGCCTCCTCAGCCAAGGTCAGAGTGGGTATGAACTGGTAATCGTGGGTAACCTGCCGCAAGACGGTTTCGATTTCGACATCTTCAGGATATATATCATCACCGGAACTCACGGTGAGGGGTGGGATTTTGAATTCGCCTATGAGGGCAATTCCGTTTTGGCGCAGCATTTGGATATAACGGAGGGTTTCCAACTTTTCTAATGAGAGCAGTACGTCTACTTCGCCGTCGCCAATTACAGGAGATTTCACCGCTGCTCCCCACCGAACGTGACTATTCACACTGCCGCCCCGCTGCGACATCCCGTGAACTTCGGCTTTTTTGACATCAAACCCGGCGGCAACCCCCACTTCGGCCAGTACATTGCTCGCCAGCAACGCCCCTTGCCCCCCCACGCCCACAACCAAGAAATTAATTTCCTTCATCAGGCCACCTCCATCCGGGCGACGATTTCGGCCCGACTAAAAATCGCATTACGATTACATACCTGAGCACAGATATTACAGCCGGTACATAACAGCGGATCAATCACGGCCAGGTTACGGCCCGTTTTCGCATCCTGTTCTTCCGATTGCACTATCGCAGGACAACCGACCATAAAACACAAGCCACAACCATTACAAGGCTCTGGATCAACTTCTAAGGCCAACCACTCTCGGCGCGCTTCAGGCAGCAAGGCGCAGGCTCGTTCGGCAATCACAACAGCCGGACCTGGAACGTCCAGCGCAGCTCGAATGGCTTTTTCGGTCTCCTTAAGATCATACGGATCAACGACATATGTATGATCGATCCCCATTGAACGGCACATTGCCTCAAAATCCACCCGGAAAGTTTCTTCACCCGAAAGAGCTTTCCCGGTCGCCGGATTTTCTTGATGGCCGGTCATCGCAGTAGTGCGATTGTCAAGAATAATCGTGACAGTATCACTCTGGTTATAGGCCACATTCAACAACGCGGGCATACCTGTATGGAAAAAGGTCGAATCACCAATAATGGCGACATTTTTCTGTTGGATACCAACTTTACTAACTCCATGGGCAACCCCAATGCTGGCCCCCATGCAACCACAGGTATGGAGTCCCGACAATGGAGGCAAAAACCCGAGGGTGTAGCAACCGATATCCCCATTGACAACTAATTTGAGTTTATTGGTGATCGTAAAGACCCCGCGATGGGGGCATCCTGGGCATAATAACGGCGGCCGCAGCGGCAAGGGGGGCATCGCGGTAATTTCTTTTGGCGGATTTTCAGCCTCAGTTGCCGGGAGTAAGCCCCCCTGAATGGCAGCTTGGCGAACAGTTGCAGGAGATAACTCGCCCAAAATGGGGAAAATCGATTTCCCCACCACCGGGATACCCATCAATCGGATTTCTTCTTCAATAAAAGGGTCTAGCTCTTCGATCACAACCAGTTGTTCGACCTGAGCGGCAAATTCCTGGATCAGATTGGGGGGTAAGGGGTAAGTCAGGCCTAACTTCAGTACCGAGACATTCGGGAAAACTTCTTTAACATACTGATATGCTATCCCGTTGGTAACAATGCCCAGCGAAGTATCGCCCATTTCGACCCGATTTTCGGTGAAAGTCTCGGCAAATACGGCCAATTGCTCAACTCGTTCTTCAATTACCGGATGGCGTTTACGAGCATTACCAGGAACCATCACATATTTGGTCCGGTCAACCTGGTATTGGGGTGTTTGCTCGCGTTCAGCAGCAGATCGTTTGTTTAATTCGACCAGCGTGTGAGAATGGGCAATGCGAGTCGTGATGCGCAGCATTACGGGGGTATCGAATGTTTCGCTAATTTCTAATGCCGTTACCACATATTCCTTCGCTTCCTGGCTGTCTGAGGGTTCCAGACAGGGGACGCGAGCAAATTTACAATAGCGGCGATTGTCTTGTTCGTTTTGAGAGCTATGCATGGCCGGATCATCCGCGCAGACCAATAGGAGTCCGGCTTCAGCTCCGGTCATCGAAGCATAGAAAAATGAGTCGGCAGCCACATTCAGGCCAACATGTTTCATGACCGCCATCGAGCGCGCCCCCGCATAGGCGCCACCAACGGCCACATCCAGAGCTACTTTTTCGTTGGGAGCCCATTCAGAGGTAATATCATCATACTGAACCATATTTTCAAGAATTTCAGTACTGGGCGTACCGGGATAAGCCGAAGCAAGTAAAATCCCGCTTTCATAGGCTCCCCGTGCAATGGCTTCATTGCCAGAAAGTAATTTTTTCACAAATACAACTCCTTGTTGTAGTGCGGCTGATGGGAACAACCGCAAGGGGAGCGGCATCCGGGTTGAATACCGCCTCTAAAGAATATCCAATGCGCATAAAATCAGGGAGTGTTACATATCTGGAAATTGTCAGTCAATGATCATTTGGAGAGTATGTTCTTTGTCGTGAAATAGGTTTAGATGCTTGCCGTTCAAGGGTCTCCGTGCTAAACTGATTCAATGGAAAAGAATGGTTGGGATAGAATTGCAGCAATACCGCGCCCAAACGAGCGAAGAATTGCGATCTGGGTGACAAAAGAAGCCGAACACGCCTTGCGGCGAGGGCACCCGTGGTTGTTTGATCAATCGATACGAAAACAAAGCCATTCTGGTCGACCGGGGGACCTGGCGGTAATTTTTAATCATAAACGCAATTTTTTGGCGATTGGCCTGTATGATCCCTTGGCCCCTATCCGTGTCCGTATATTACAAGCTCGCAAACCTGTCTCGATTAATTCTGATTTTTTTGCCTCAAAACTTCAACAAGCGGCTCAAGTACGGGCCAACTTCCCCAGTAACACCACCGGGTACCGCCTGGTTTATGGAGAAAACGATGGTCTGCCTGGCCTGGTTATCGACCGGTATGATCAAACATTAGTGATCAAAATTTATACCCTGGCCTGGCTGCCCCATCTCCAAGATATTGTGTCGAGTTTACAAAAAATTGCGCCGCATGAACGAATTGTCCTGCGTCTGAGTCGAACCGTCAGCCAGGCCCGGGACCATTTGCACGGATTGTATGATGGTCTCATCCTGTTCGGGCCGCCGGTCGTGGGGCCAGTTGTATTCCTTGAAAATGGAATCCAGTTTGAAGCCGATCCGATTCAGGGACAAAAAACTGGCTTCTTTTTAGATCAACGTGAAAACCGCAGTAAAGTTGAGGCCCGGGCAAACGGAAAAACCGTTTTAAACTTATTTTCCTATTCAGGAGGATTCTCAATCTATGCGGCCCGCGGGGGTGCTTGTCAGGTAACCAGTGTTGACAGCGACCCCCATGCCCTCGAAAGTGCCCACCGCATCTTCAAGCGGAATCAAACCTTCCCAAATGTCGCTGCTTGTGACCATACGACCATCTGCAATGATGTTTTTACAACCCTCAAACATCTAAAAACGACCTCCCAAAAGTTTGATATCGTAATCATTGATCCGCCCTCATTTGCCAATCGAAAGGAGAAAATCCAGGAGGCTATTACGGCTTATCAACGCCTAACCCGCCTGGGATTGGCCGTAATCAAACCAGGCGGATTACTCGTCCAGGCCTCCTGTTCTAGTCGTGTTAGCCGGGAAGATTTCTTCCGAGCTATTCACACTGCCACGACCCAAACCAGGCAAACTCTCCGTGTAATTGAACGCACCGGCCATCCCAGTGATCACCCGGTAGGGTTCACCGAGGGTGAATATCTGAAATGTCTGTTTGCTACAGTCAATGAGTGAAAGTTACCTCAATTATGAACGCGCCCCAACTTGATCTGAAAGCCCCGGTCGTTGAAGCCGCCGGTGGGATACTATGGAGAACAGGTCCAACCGGACGCGAAATTGCCATCATCTATCGGGCCCATTATAACGATTGGACTTTGCCTAAAGGAAAACGCGAACCTGGTGAAACCTGGCAAGAGACCGCATTACGAGAAGTTTTCGAAGAGACCGGCTGCCAGGCCCAACTCGAAAGTTTTGCAGGGGCAACCGCCTATGCTTTTCAGGCCATCCCAAAAGTTGTTTTATTCTGGAATATGACGATTTTGAACGCCCGAAGCTTTTTCCCAAATAAAGAAGTCGATGCCTTAGAATGGCTCCTACCTGATCTGGCCAAAGAAAAACTAAGTTATGAAGCTGAAAGAAACCTGATCCCCTGATAAATAGCCCAAAAAACGAAAACCCCGTCAAAAAATGACGGGGTTTTTTGGTCTCTTGAAAATCGATTTACAATGGGTCTACTTCGGAAGCCTGGGGGCCTTTGGGGCCCATTTCCACGGTAAATTCAACCCGTTGACCTTCTTCGAGATTGCGATAGCCGGAACCGCGAATTGCAGAATAATGGACGAACACATCATCGCCACTTTCACGCTCAATAAAACCAAAGCCTTTGGTTCCATTGAACCATTTCACGGTACCTTCAATTCGTTCTGACATTTTTTGCTCCTTTATGCAAATTGGTGAATAGTTATGAGGTGCTGATTGTTTCTGCGGAGCGGGTGAATCAAACGGTCAAGCGGTCAAACTCGAGTTACGTAGTTCTACATCTCCCTAAAAACACTTGCATCCTTCAGTTTGAGTATACCTGTGGCTGTATTCGGTGTCAATAAAATATCCTGGTCTAAATCTTGCGTGTGGGCACAATTCTTGCATCGTTAGCGAGAAAGGAAAGCATAGCAATTTGGAGCAACAAATGTACATCCATTCACTATCAGACCTGCTGTATCTCATCATCACCAGTCTGTTCTTACTCGGAACGATCACCTTCGTCAGCGGCATCATAATCTTACTCACTCGCACGATGGGCCGAGATGTTAGGGCAATCACCCGCCAGACCAGTCAACTCGCTCAAAAAGGAATGGTTAACAATCTCTCAGGGCTGGTAGGCAATGCCTCCGCGTTGTTAACAGCTACCAGTCAAATGGTGCGCACCACCGCCGGCATCGGATTGCTCTTAGTATTTTTAGGTCTAATTCAAATCGGTGCTTCAATTGGGTTAATTTTTATTCTTGAACCAGGAATTGCTATTCTATGACAACCGTGTCTCTTATTTTAAAATGTAAAGATCATTTTCCAGAAGATTCCTGGGGCTGGGTCATTCCAGCATTGCGCCAAGATATGGTCATCTGGAAAAATCTTAATAATCCTGAGTTTTGGGGATTAGCCCGCAACCGACTGGAAAACCAGCCTCAAAACTGGTCACCGGCTAATCTGGCTTTGCTTGCATTAGATTTTGATCGCCAAATTCTCACATACCCAGCTGCCAAGCTAGAAACAGAGTTACCAGAATTATGCCAGGCTGCGGCCCGAACATTCAAAGAGCACGCGACCGAGCACGCCAAACCCCTATCGTTAGCCCAAATTGGCCAGTTAGCAATTTACCTGGTCTGCAATCCCGATCAAATTGAAACGATTTCAAATCCATCCGTTTTGGCTGTTTGGGTGGGATTTAAATCAGAATTGTTGCTTGAAGAGTTACAAGTGTCTCCACCGGCATTTGGGCATGCCATCTTATGTCAGCCACTACCACCCCACGCTTTAGAAGAGCGCTGCAAGGAAATCTTGAGCAAATTACCGCTTCATGAGCAGGTTGCCCTACTAGAATATCTTCGTACCCAACGTCCTGAATTAGCACAAAAACTTACCCGAGAGTGGTCACCCAGTAAAGGTAACTTCAAGCACAACGACTATGCGCAAGCCGATTCAGATTTACCCTCGCAAATCTCAGAGAAAATCAACATTGCAAATCTTCGCGATTTAACCCGGGAACCCGAACTCAGCTTGCAGGCCGCGGCCGCGGCCTGGGAAGCTGCGCAAGTTCTCCAGAAGCATCTGGCTACTCGAGTGATCTGCCAAAAAATCTCAATCGGCGCGGTTCAAGACCTCTCCCAAGATTTGGGATTATTGCTTGCAGATGAATCCCAACTTGCAGCGGATGAAATTGCCAGTGTGATCTTGGCCCTGGCAGAACACGCGGAAACCGAATTACCAGCATGGTTTTCAGAAGGCATCCCGCCTAACCTGGTTTCAGGCTCAGCAGTTCAACATTGCCTGGCCCGAGGGTATCTTCATTTGACCCATAACAACAGCCCAAAAGCGGTAACCCAAGCTATGGCTGCGTTGGAAGATTTACAACAATCACCACCAGCCGAAAAATCATATTTCATGCTGTGCGCCCAACTCTTTAACCGTCTAGATGATTTACCGACCGCCATTCAAGCTCTGGAACTTGGGTTGGGTGTTTATCCTAATCAGATTGATCTATTGGAACGGTTGCTAAATTATCAGCATCATGGCAGTGAACATCAGGGGGCGATCAACACCGGCCATTTAATTACTGTTTTAGCCCCTAAACGGCTTGATCTCCACCGGAAATTTGCAGAGATTATCAGCATTACACAAGATTGGGTGACAGCCTGGAAGCAGCGCGAGCACATTTTGACGCTGGCAGAAAACCTCCCTGATACCGATTTCACAGCCGCAGCTGAGAGTGCCCTCTACGCCGAACAACATCCCCGGGCAGTCGAAATTTGCCAAGATTTACTTACTCGTGATCCTCAATCGGTTGCCAGTCATCGGATAATAGGGTTGGCATTTCTCGAACTGGGAGAACCTCACCAGGCCCGGACGCATCTCACGCAAACCCTTGAAATGGCCCCCACGCAGGTCGAATCCTGGTTAGCCCTGGCCAAACTGTACAACCGCGTAAATGAACGCGATCAAGTCCTGAAGACGCTTCAATCTGCCATCAATGCGGTGCCCACTCATCCCGAAGTCCATTTGGCCTTGGGCGAATATCATTTATCAGAACAGGCACTGACTCAGGCGCTTGAATCATTTCGACAAGCCGATCTTTTGGCCAAAACCGCCGATGCTGTGATCAAGCCAGAAATAAAGGCTCGCATCGCAGAACGCTTCGGTAGCACTTTGTTAAAGCTAGGACACGATCAAGCCGCTCATAAAAATTTGGCAAAGGCCGTAAAAGAGTTAGGGACTTACCCTGGTCTTTTCCATGCTTTTGGCAAGGTCCTAACCGCAGTAGATAAACCCCAAGAGAGTTTAAATTATCTCAACCAAGCTGCAGTTCTCGATCCAAACAACCCTGAGATCAAGATTGATATCGCCGCAGCCCATCTTGCAACCTGCTCAGATTTGGATACTTCCCGCGAAATTCTAATCGACATTTTAGATAAAACGGAAAATCAAGGCATCGTTCTGGCTCTCCTGGCAGAAACCCATGAATATTTGAATGAACCTGAATTGGCGTTGGAACGTTACCGCCTGGCAATCAATTCGGGTCTGCAAGCCCAACCAGAATGGTACATTCGGCTTTCCCTGGGAATTGGGCGCGTCGCGTTAACGCTAGACCAAAACGAAATCGCATTGGCCACCTTAAAACAAGCGGCATCGCGTCACCCCAAGAATATCGCGGTTCTTCAGGCTCTATCGACAGCATTTTTGAAATCCAACCTGGAAAAACAGGCCTGGCAGACTGCCCAGGCGGCTTTAAACGAGGATCCCACTAATTCAAATCTGCTAGACTGGTTTATCGAAGGTGCGCTAGGTCAACAGGCGTATGCCGTCGCAATTTCGGCTGTGGAAAACGTCTTAGCCCAAACACCCAATCGTCCCAATCTGGTTGCCAAATTAGGTTGGCTGCATGTCTCTGCCGATGATGTTCCAGCAGCCCAAGAAGTATTTCAACGGGTAAAGGAATTCGATCATGTAGCCCCCACTGATTTATATTCCATTTCACAAGGATTTCGGGCTTTAGGCGATAACAAAAACGCCAGACTTTGTATTGAAAAGGCCATCACGATCAGCGAGAGCACCGGGGAAGATCAACTTCTTCCCAAGCTTTATTCGCGCTTGACTCAAATTCTCGCTGAAAGTGGAAATACGGAAGCCGCGTTAGAGACCATTGACCGGGCGATTGCGGCTGCGCCCCAGGATACAAAACTCATCGGCCGAAAAGGAAATCTGTTAGTAAATTCGGGTCAAATTGAGGTCGCTCGCAATTGGATCGAATCAGCCCTTGATCAATTCGAATCTGAGCCAGCGCTTCATCTCCAGGCCGCAATCATTCATTCGGCAGCCGGCGATTTGAACACCGCGATTTTCCATGCCCAAGAAGCCCAAAATATTGTCGGTCAACACCAATGGGAGCCCCAAGCGCTGGCAATAACCGGTCAGGTGGCTGATGTCGCCGCAGCTGGATTGCAATTCAAACTGGCCGAAGACATTCTCGACCAAGGCTATCCCAGGCTTCAGAATCAGACACCTGGTTCAGAAAAAGCCTTTGATTTTCACTGCCTGCGGGCTGAAATCGCTTTGGAGCAAAAAGAAGAAATTGGAGCTGCCAAAGCGGCCACAATGGCCCTCGAAATCGATCCAGAAAACCCCAGGGCAATCGCCCTGCAGGCCCAATTGACCGCCCGGCAAGGGGACATCGCGACCGCCAAAACTAAATTAGTCACCGCGTTGGAAAACATAGGGTTAAGGGAGAGTGCCACATCTGAAGAAACCCACTCGAATCCAGCCTGGTTGGAATTGTCAACTGCGGCCCTGCTCGGAATTTCGGCAGCGACAATACACTTCCACCTGTGGGCGATCACCGCAGAACTTCTGCAGCGAGCTATTCAAACCAACCCTGGTGAACCCCGTGCCCAACTGCATCTGGCGCGCTTCCTAACGCTCCGCGCGGAGGCCCATCAACTCGCCCAATTTCTAAACATTAGCACCCATTCCACTGGGGATCAGGTAATTTCTGAAAGCGCATATCAGGAATTTGAAATTGCCATATTGGCTGCCCAAAATTCTCTCCCTATGCCAGACTTGACTGAGAATTTAGACCCCAAAGATTTGATCGATAATTGGCTGACCAGAGGCCAAGCGGTTTTTCAGCCTAGCGAGGAACATGCCGCTGCCCTTGAAAAATACGCGGTAGCAGATGAGGCCTGCGCGGCGGCCCACATTGGGGCCTGGCGCCGCGGCGGCAAGCGCGCGGTAGCTACTCGGATTGCCACCGAAACATATCAAAAAATTGGTGATCGAGTCACGAATCCGATCCTTTTGGCCCAGATTGCCATCGCATTGGTTAAATCGAACCCCATCATTGCCCGACAGGCCGCGCAAACCGCGGTTGAGCTCGGAACCTGGCACAACCTACCCACCCTACCCATTTTTTACGCCTTGCAGGCCCTGGTTGCTCATCGCAATGGCGATTTCGACTTACAGGTAAAAGCACTGGGCGCCGCCCTAAACATCTGGCCCGATGAAGCCAACTGGTTGGTCGAGTTGGCTACAACCCTCCAATCTAATTTTGATGACCTTGACACTAGAAATTTGGCTCAGGATTGTTTAGAAAAGGCCGTTCGCCTCGAACCCCACCAATACAATCACTACATCCGCTTGAGTGAATTCCATCAGGCCAAAGAAGAATTTGACGCGGCCATCCAGGTTCTAGAAAAGGGGACCGGGGTTCTACCCGAAAATCCCCACCTTTGGCTGGCGCTGACCCGACTGCATCAGATCCGCCAGGATGTACCCCAGATTATTCGGTGTGCGACTCGGGTTTCCCAATTGGACCCTGGAAACACCCCGGCCCAACTGATTTTAGCCGAAACAGCTTTGGCAGTAGAAAATCCAGAAAAAGCCTTGGAGTACGCCCAATCCGCCTTGAAAACTGAGCCCAACAACGCCCAAGCCCATACTTTACAAGCTAAAGCATTTTCCAATTTGGATCAACCAGCAAATGCCCTCGCCGCGCTTGAACGGGCAATCACTGAAACCAATGCCAACTTATCGCTCGAATTAGAACGAATCACGCTCATCGAAAAAACGCAAGGGCTGGAAGCCGCGTTGGCGGCATTACAGCAACTGGTTTTGCAAGAACCAGAGAACCCGCAAGTTATGACGACGCTGGCAAAACTACAGGCTCAAAAAGGCGACCACCATACTGCAATTCAGACCGCTCAACAGGCCCTAAACCAATCGCAGGTAGCAGATCGGACTGATCTTCTATCAGACAACTTAATTTTATTAGGACGTTTGCTGCGAAAAAGCGGCCAACTCGATGCGGCCATCAACTACCTTTCTCAGATGATCGAATTGCAACCCGAGAATGCCGAGGCCTTTCTCGAACTTGGGCGCAGTTATTTCGAGCAACGCAAACCCGAACGGGCCTTGGAAAAGCTTGAAAAAGCAATCACAATGCAGCCCGATGATCCCCAACCCTACTTCTATGCAGGGTTAGCATTAAAAGAAAAGCAAGCTTTTGCCGAGGCCCAAAGAATGTTGCGCCGGGCGGCTGATCTCGCACCCCATAACCTCACTATTCACCGGCAACTGGGAACGACCACTGTATTCAATATCGTACATAATCAGAAAACCCAGGTGTAAAGGACAAAAATGGTTCTAAACAATCTAAACCCACCTCAGACCAATCTCATCGGTCGCGACTATTTGTTGACGGTTTTACACGCTGGGTTAGCTACTAACGAAAATCGATTTGTGCGTCAGGCCGCCTTAGGTTGGTTGAGTGCCTATCCTGGCGATTTGCCAGTTAAATTGATTCAAGCACAAGCCATGACGGCCGAGGGCTTACTTGAACAAGCCACAGCCGTAACCGATCAATTAATTCAAGCTGATCCGGAAGATGCGGCGGCTCAAAACCTTTCCGTCACACTGGGTCAGCAGCGAGGAATAACCGTTAATCCGGCAATTGTGGGCAGTGCAACTGCTTTAACTACCGGCACCCGACAACC
The DNA here is from genome assembly GCA_964453155.1 of uncultured Anaerolineales bacterium. Lineage (GTDB taxonomy): Bacteria > Chloroflexota > Anaerolineae > Anaerolineales > UBA11858 > CAYVQU01. Next base: position 38,654 of record CAYVQU010000025.1, read on the forward strand.
CAAAACCCTTGATCCAAAGGTTCCGGGCTGGGCTTATAAATTAGCAAAAACCCGCCACGATTTGACCAAGGGCGCGGTTTCAGAAGCGGAAAACGGCATTCAACAAATATTGGGAGTCACTTCAGATAATCCTTTGAGTGCTATAACGCATATTTTGGTGCTTCGCGCCCAAAAATCGACGCCCCCGGCAGCTGTGCTCAATCTAGCCCAACATTATCACGACCGGTGGCCCCGTTGCATCCAATTTGGATTGCTCTTGGCAGAAGTATTAATGAATACCGGTGCAACCAACCAGGCAGTGGCTTTACTCCACTGGGCTGCAGCCCAAGATGTCAGCGGGCAGGTTGTTACGCGTTTATGGGGTGAGAATCATCCCTATCGAAATCTGTGGCCCGACGACCTCCAGGCTGTCATCGATATCCAAATCCCCGCCCAGGTTGCGGCACATTTAGGGTGGAATTTACTCGACGAAGGGCAAAGCGAAAACGATGGAAAAACAGCAGAACCAGCCAACCCGCTGCAAAAACCAGAAGTCGCCAAAGATCAGACCGCTAATCAAGCAGAAGAGTCCGCGGCCGTAATCCAATTGGCCGCAGTAAACGACGAACCAGCCGCCAATTCTTCGGTTGAGGTGGCCCCGCCTCCCTATATACCGCGGGAACCACAGAAATCCAACTCAGAAAGCCCGGTCAGTACAGAAGAAAATGAAACGATTAAATCGGTCCAAAAAGAGTTAGAGAAAGTTGCTCACCGGGTAAAACGCCCTGATATTGCGAACTCGGATGGCCGGTTTCCAGTTTATGTGCTATTTACAACCCGTAAAGGGTTAGAAAACAAATATGGGGCAGAAACGAGCGGTATTCTCGATCACCTACTCCGCAAACTTGTAGCCGCCCTCCGAAAACGCCTCGCATGGGGGTCAATTCTCGTATATGCCGATGATCCCACCAACATGGCGCAATACGGTTTGCAACCCGCCGAATCTGATTCAGCCTGGAAACTCAAACTAGCCCTGACAGATCTGGATGCCGCTTTAGCGAAAAAAGGGGCTCGTATTGGCGCAGTGCTCATCATCGGGGGGCCAGATGTCGTTCCATTCCATAAATTACCCAACCCTACCGATGACACCGATATTGAGGTCCCCTCCGACAATCCCTACACTACCCGAGACGAAAACTATTTTATCCCCGAATGGCCGGTTGGCCGCTTACCTGGGGGGCGCGGTTCAGACCCCGGCCTACTGTTGAGCGCGATCAGAGCAATGACCGACCGGCACAAATCAAAGCCGGAGAAGAAAAATAATCTCTGGCACAAGTTCATAACCTGGTTGGCCGCGTTCTTGCCGGGACAACAAAAATCGGAACACAGCAGCTTCGGAATGTCGGCTGAAGCCTGGAAAGATGCGTCGATTTCCATTTTCCGCTTGATTGGTGATCCGGGCAGTTTGTCAACTTCACCTCCCGAAGAGATTCCGGCCTTAGGATTGCCAGCGACAAATTTAGGATACTTCAACTTGCATGGCGTCCCCGATTCGGCCGAATGGTTTGGGCAGCGCGATCCGGTTGGTGAAGCCGATGGCCCCGACTACCCTACCGCGCTGCAACCTCACAGTATCCAAAACAGCGGCAAAGCGCCGCAGGTGGTTTTTAGTGAAGCTTGTTATGGGGCTCACATCCTAAAAAAATCCGTCGAGGAGGCGTTAGCCTTAAAATTCCTGGAGGCGGGGAGCCAGGCCGTAATTGGGTCAACGGTCATTTCTTATGGATCTGTCTCACCGCCATTAAACGCCGCCGATTTATTAGGGAAAGCGTTCTGGCGATTCCTAAAGAATGGTCATCCAGCTGGAGAGGCATTGTGTCGTGCCAAAATTTACCTGGCGAAAGAAATGCACAAACGGCAGGGATATTTAGATGGTGAAGATCAGAAAACCTTAATCTCCTTTGTACTGTATGGGGATCCCTTGACCCAAATTGCCGACTTACCAGTGAGATCTAACCCCAAAACTATGGCGCGGTTCTTAATCCCTCCCAAGGAAGTCAAAACGGTGTGTGACCGGGCAAATATTCCGGGAACCTCAGAGCCAATTTCCAAAGGGATTATGGCTCATGTTAAACAAGTGGTTGAAGAGTATTTACCCGGTATGCGGGACGCTCAACTCAGTCTCAGTCACACCCATGCCGAGTGTGATTGCCAAGGTCATGATTGTCCCACGCAGCAACTTAGCGCCAAAAACAAACCTGCTGAACAGCCCGATCGACAGGTGGTGATATTGAGCAAATCGGTCGTCCGGGCTAAACGAGTACACGCATCTTTCGCCCGAGTAACCCTCAACAAAGAAGGAAAAATGATCAAACTAGCCGTCAGTCGGTGAGGAAATCCACCTCACATTGAAGGATTTTTAGTGTCATCTCAAAAAGTAGCGGTAGAACAGAAAATTAACGAAAAACATAGG
>CAYVQU010000026.1:0-40942 GCA_964453155.1 uncultured Anaerolineales bacterium
TAAACTTTTGCTGTTTTGAGGAGGGTCTAGCACCCTTTTTGCAGTAGAGTCTCCGTTAGTATGGTTTCAAATATTTCGGGCTGAATATTGCCACCTGAAACAACTGCCACAATCGGTTTTTGGGTAATCTTTCCACTCAGAATTGCGGCCAGGGAAACCGCCGCGGCACCTTCAATGCGCTGACCATGCTCCTGCCAGGCATAAACAATTGCAGCGGTTATCTCTGCTTCAGTCACCAGGATGATATCGTCCACATACGATTTGATCACAGGGATAGTAATAGACCCTGGTTCCACCGGACCAGCCAGACCATCGGCAATGGTCGGCAGTTCGATGACTTCATCCTGACTGCCGTGATGGAATAAGGCATACATGAAGGCGTTTGTATCTGCTTGAACTCCAACCACCTGCGGCCGGGGATTGATTTCGGCCGCGGCCGCCCCAACCCCGGCTAATAGCCCGCCACCTGAGGTTGGGACTAGCCAAGTTGACGCGGCCATCTGAAAGTCGGGGAAGGCCCTAAGTTGCTGTTCGATTTCCAAGCCGATGGTTCCTTGTCCAGCGATGATGGTTCCATCATTGTAAGCCGAAATCCAGGTGGCAGAACTGTTAGCAGCCAAATCGAGCGCGGCTTGTTCGGCTTCGCCATAGCCACCTTCAACAATAACTACCTCGGCTCCCAATGCTTGCATGGCTTCGATTTTTATCTGCGGGGCGGTTTCACCCACAAAAATTTTCACCGGAGCACCGACTAATTTTCCGGCTAACGCCACCCCTTGGCCATGATTTCCCGCGGAGGCTGCCAATAATCCGGCTGCTTGTTCCCATTTTTCTAGACTTAAAACCTTAGTGAACGCCCCCCGCGCTTTAAATGAGCCAGTAACCTGTTGATTTTCCCATTTGATATAAACCTCGAGTTTGGGATCGTAGGTTAGCGGGGTCAAATGGATATGCTGTTGGATGTTTTCAGCGGCTGCTGTCAACCAATTGTAAGGGATCATGTTGAATCTGCCGTTTGGTTTTGGTATTGTGCGAGTGTTTGTAGGGCCAGATTAGGATCATCTGTGATGAGGCCGTCGATTCCCCATTCGATAAAATCTCGCATCATTTTGGGATCATTGACAGTATAGGTGTTTACCATCAATTTTTGGTGGTGACAACGATAGATATATTGCGCGGAGATATCCTGAATCTCAGGATGAATGGCCTGAAAGGAGAACCACTGTCCCAAAAACGGACGGGACCACAACTTACCCATGCCGGGGAACGCCAGGATACCTCGGGGGACTTCCGGCAGTAGTTTTCTTATTCGCAATAAAGCCAATGGATTGAATGATGAAAATATGACTTGTTCTTCCATTTCGTGGGATTGAACGATTTGTGCGACCAGATTTGGAAGGTTATCCCGGGGTGAAGCGTAGTTTTTTAATTCGATGTTTATGTAGAGTTTTCCCCGAAAGGCCTCGAAAACTTCACCTAAGGTGGGGATTTTTTCATCCTTAAACGCGGGATCAAAATAGCTGCCGGCCTCTAGCTCTTTGAGATCCTTTAAGTGTAAATCGCTGACTTTACCGGTCCCATCTGTCGTGCGGTCAACAGTTTGGTCGTGTATGACAACGACCTCTTGATCCGCAGTTAACATCACATCCAATTCAATTGCTGGGGCATTTTGGCGGTGGGCTAAATCGAAAGCGGCCAAAGTATTTTCAGGCGCATAAGCACTGGCCCCGCGATGCGCATAGATCGTTGGCCGGGGAAGAGAATTAACCATGGTGGTGTTCGGAGCAGAATAGGCTGGTATTACAAGTAGATAAAAAGTGTTTGGCTTGTATGGGGATACTAAAGCTCAACAAAATAAGCCGCAGCGGCCATATCAATTAATTCACGACTCATCGTGGGTTCTAAGGAGAGGAAGTTAGCTATATCAATTATTTGATCGCAGATATCGCGTGGGTGGGAGGACCGGAGTTTGCGATTGCGCTTGATGTACCATTCTTGGAGCAAATAGGCTAAACCCTGGTCATCGTATTTGACGCCTTTCCCCTGAGCCACTGACTGAAAAATTTTGCGATAGTCTTGATAACTAGGGTCTCCTATTTCGATTTTGTGACGTAATCGGCGCAGGAAGGCTTCGTCCACCAAATCTTTTGGGGGCAAATTTGTTGAGAAAACCACCAAAACATTGAAAGGAACTTCTACTTTGCGGCCGGTGTGGAGAGTAAGATAATCGATGCGGTTTTCGAGCGGTACAATCCACCGGTTAAGCAGGTCACGGGGGCGAACCAACTGGCGGCCAAAGTCGTCGATGAGCAAAATTCCCCCATTGGCTTTGACCTGGAATGGGGCTTCATAAAACTTGTTGACATCGTCAAAGACCAAATCCAGGCCATCTAGGGTTAACTCACCTCCGACCACAATGAACGGCCTCCGAATCCGTACCCAGCGAGGATCGCGGCGATTGCCAGTACGAAGCGTACCAGTCCCTAATCCGGTTGTATTACGTTCTGGTGCTCTTTGATGGTTGACCGAATCATAGAGCTTGACTACCTGCCCGTCCACATATAAGGCAAACGGGATATACATACTGGTACTCAAGATCATGTTCCCAACCGCGCGCGCCACACTGGTTTTGCCATTTCCTGGCGGGCCATAAATGAAGATGGACGTTCCAGAGTTTACGGCTGGCCCAATCCGCTGAAAAGTATTTTCGGATAGCACGAGATTGGAGAGCGCTTGCCGCAAAATCCGATGGGTGACGGTCATCCGCCCCTGACTCTGTTGGTGCATTGAGCGGTTATAAACCTCAATTGGTACTGGAGCCGGCCCCGCATATTGGCTGCGGTCAAGGGCCTCTCGGGCGCGGGCGATCCCTGCACCGGTGATGGCATATTGATAGGCTCCTTCTCCTAAACCCATCTGCGAGGAGCGCACCTCAACAAACTTTTCGCGTTTAAGCGCATCGAGAATTTGGTCGGCGATTCCCGCAAAAGGCAAAGCCATTTCTTCAGCGATCTTAAAACCTGTCAGATACCCTTGGTAGTACAAAACTTTGAGGGCTAAATCTTGTAGCCAGAGTTGGGATAGGCCGGTTTCGCTGATTTTCTTGATGGGTGGCGGAATATAATTAGGGCCGGTCCCCTGGGTAGTTTGTGCGGATGATGCTAGAGCGCTCATAACCTTCTCTTTTCAAAATTCACAAATCGGTTTGATCCAGCTTTTTTTCAAGTGTATCCGAAATCTACCTGAATTATAGCATGGTGTTTTTTATCGGAACCAGAAACTTGAGTTGCAATCTTATGATAAAAGACTAGCAGTGCGTATATCTCTGGGGTATAATCTCGGCCATGAAAATTACTGTATTGATGCCCGTGTACAATGAAATCCACACGATTCGTGAGATACTCACTCGTGTGCAGGCCCAAAATGTGGCTGAGGAGATTCTGTTAGTTGATGATGGCTCCATTGATGGCACCATTGATATCTTGAAAGAATTGGATGGGCAAGGGCCAATCCGGGTCATTTATCATGAAAAAAATCAAGGCAAAGGAGCCGCGGTGCGCACCGGCTTGGATCACGCCAAAGGCGATATCATTTTGATTCAAGACGCCGATCTCGAATATGATCCCCGTGATTACCCCGCTTTGCTCCAGCCACTAGAAGAAGATATCACTGATGTGGTTTATGGTTCCCGCTTTTTGGGAGGTCCCCGCCGGACAGCCATGTTTTGGCATATGGTGGCTAATAAATTGCTTACTTTGTTGACCAATATCCTCTATGACACCATTCTCACCGATATGGAGACTGGTTATAAAGTATTCCGCCGTGAGGTGGTTGCCGACATGCCTCTGCATGCCAAGCGATTTGAATTCGAACCAGAATTTACCGCCAAAATTCTAAAACGCAAATACCGCATTTACGAAGTGCCGATCACTTTTGCCCCCCGGGATTACAGTGAAGGAAAAAAGATTGGTCTCTCCGATGCGTTTGAGGCCATTTGGGCTTTGTTCAAATATCGGTTTGTAGACTAATTGGTATATTTCGAATATTAAAGGCTGGCAATTCTTCGCCAGCCTTTTTTTGATTCTTATTTTGCTTTTCGGATGTCTTTTACATTGAGTTGCAGCGTCTCTCGCCCGCGAAACTCATTGACCTCAAATGCATACATCAGATCGACCTGAGGGGGCAAATTGGATTGCCAATACCCTAGGCGAAATGCAATCGCATCGAACGTGATAGCCCCATCACTGACCGTCATTTTGAGGTGAGATTGATCCTTGCCGACAGTTCGGGAGTTTGTTACTCTCAGACCGCGCGATGCAAATATGGGCTGGGGATTACCATAACCGGTGGGTTGCAGCCAATCCAAATATTCCAAGACTTCAGGATTTAAGTCAATCAGAGCTATTTCGGCATCCGCACTGATTGTCGGTTGTAATTCACTCTCCCCGAGTTGTTCATCCGCTAACATTTTTAACCGATCTTGCAATTCGGGTAAGTTTTCATTTTTTACAGTGAATCCCGCGGCGGCGGCATGACCACCATAATATTCCAACAAATCACCACATTGATCTAGCGCGGCTGTTATATGGAATTCACCTATGCTGCGGCAGGAAGCCCGGGTAAATTCTGGACCGGTTTGACCCACCACGGCGGGGCGGTAGAATCGATCAGTTAGCCGCGCCGCGGCCAATCCAACCACTCCAGAATTAAATTCTGGATGCGCCGCGAATAAGAGATTGGCATCGGGATCAGAGGCCAATGCCAACTCCTCTGCCTGGATCTGAATGTCGCGGGTAATCTTCTGTCGTTTCTGATTCAGTAATTCAAGTTGTTGGGCCAGATAAGCGGCCCGGCGAACATCGGTGGAAAGTAATAATTCCAAGGCGATTTGGGCAGATTCTAATCGACCGGCTGCGTTAATCCGCGGTCCAAGCCCAAAACCAATATCCGTCGCGGTGATTTTGGCTGCCCGCAGGCCAGAAACCCCAATTAAGGACATCAAACCCTGACGGTGGGGGCGCCGCATTCGGTGTAATCCCTGGCGAACCAGATGCCGGTTTTCACCTACCAATGGTGCTAAATCTGCAACAGTCCCGAGGGCGACCAAATCGAGCCAATCATCGGGATCAACACCTTGCGCCTCAGGATATTTACTTAAACCCTGGATAATTTTGTAGGCAATCCCAACCCCGGCCAATTCTTTTTCGGGGTAAGTATCCCCAGTTTGCTTCGGATCGATTATTGCCAGCGCATTGGGTAGTATTTCGCCCGGGTGATGGTGATCGCTGATGATGAGATCTAATCCCAAATGTCGGGCGTGTTCAACTTCCTCAATCGAACGAATGCCACAATCCACAGTGATAACCAGATCAACTCCGCCGGCCTTCAATTGATCCAGAGCGGCATTATTCAGGCCATATCCTTCTTCAAATCGGTCAGGAATATAGCTGATCACCTCCGCCGATAGGGTCTGAAAAAAACTCACCAGGAGGGCCGAAGCCGTAACGCCATCAGCATCATAATCGCCATACACCGCGATTTTCTCTTGATTGCGCACCGCGTGCCGAATACGATCAAGGGCCGCAGTCATGCCGCTCAAATTATCAGGGTCAGTGTAGGGGGTTGGACCCGCTTCCAGGAATTGCCGGGCAGCCTCATGGGTGGGATAGCCGCGGTTGAAAAGTATCTGCCGCATTATTTCAGGGTAGCCCCGCAAAGACTGCTCCGCTTCCGGCGCAATTGGGGTGGGAAATTGCCATTTTTTGGTGATGTGATTTATTGTCACGCTGGCTGCCCCTCGCGTGCCAAAGCTAGTGCGCCTAACAACCCGGCATCATCACCCAGTTGAGCGGTGGTGATTACAAAATCATCCAAATAGCCGTCGGCAAATACTTGAGTTTCTAGGGCCGCATTGATATGGGGCATCAACAGGTCGATCCGTTTGGAAACGCCGCCCCCTAAAATGATTTGAGTTGGGTTGAAGCTGTGAAGGAAATTGACGATCGCGATGCCGAGGGCTTTACCGGCGCGTTCAAAAGCTTGCAGCGAGAGGGCATCACCAGCCTTAGCTGCTTTAGCGATTCGTTTTGCCGAAATCTTTTTGCTGTGTGCCATGCTCGATTCGACTCCCTTTGCCATTTCATCCCGAACGAATTTAGCAATCGCAGTACCCGAAGAAATCGCCTCCAGGTGGCCGCGCTGTCCGCAGCTGCACACGGGCCCGTCTGGATAAATCGTGACATGTCCCAGTTCAGCCGCCATCCCTTTGGAGCCCAGGAGCAACTGGCCCTTTGAGATGACCCCACTGCCGATCCCGGTGCTGATTGTGAAATAAATCAAATCTTGGTGACCAATTCCAGCCCCATATTTCCATTCGCCTAAAGCCGCGATATTCGCATCGTTTCCCAGGAAAACAGGAACTCCAAAAATAGACTTCAGAAAATCGACGATTGCGAATTGATTAAAAGCTGGCAGATTTGGCGATTTCTTGATCATTCCAGCCTCTAAATCTAACGGACCCGCGACTGCCACTCCGATTGCCGTGATTTCTTCGCCAGACGGCCAGATCGACTCAACGACGCTAATCAAGCGATTTTGAGGGGTTTCGCCCTCGACTTGGGATTGGATCTTGCTGATGTTGATTGGTTCCAGGCTTTCGGTCTGATAGGATGCGGCCCGCATTTGGGTTCCGCCAATATCAATTGCGATGTGTGCGCTCATAGTAACACCCTACTCAAGATAATTTGTGAATTTCAAGCAAGTATAACAAATGAAAGTGGAATCTGGATTTTAGATTTCGGCTCAATTCCTTATTCCAAACTACCAAATCCAAATTCGATTGACGCCGCCCTAAAATCCTGCTATCATGCCCTCCTATGCAGTCACGAATTCGAATTTATTTTTCTCAGTTGGGGCGAGTAGTTCGGAAAAATCTGCAATGGTTTATTCCTGGAATCGGAGTAAAACGGTGGGTTGGCTTTATCTTAGGCGGGACAACCTTTATTGGAATTGGATTCGCCATCTTAGTTTTGGATTTTTATCGAAATGCCCCCGATGCCTGGTGGTTGCCAGCCCTGTCTTTTGCTTCTTTACGGATAATTTCACGCCCACTGCGGGTTTTGGTGTTTGGCAGTATCGGAATAGGCCTGTTGCTGTTCGGCATCTACGGCTTAAATCGAGCAATCGTGCGCCCCTTTATGCGTCCTGGGCAGCAGATTGTGGATACTTTGACCTCCCACCGTCGCAAAGAACGCGGTCCCAAGGTCGTTGTGATCGGTGGCGGGCATGGCCTGGCGATGCTATTACGCGGCCTGAAAACCTACACCCACCGGCTTACGGCGGTCGTGACCGTTGCCGATGATGGGGGCTCATCGGGGCGTTTGCGAGAAACGCTTGGGATACTGCCGCCGGGTGACCTCCGCAACTGTCTCGCGGCCTTGTCGAATGATGAGACCATGCTCAAACTGCTCTTTAAATATCGGTTTACCAATGGTGATGGGGGTTTGGACGGCCATTCTTTTGGGAATTTATTTATCAGCGCCCTCTCAGAAATCACCGGCAGCTTTGAAGATGCGATTGCCGAATCGGGTCGAGTTTTAGGGGTGCATGGTCGGGTTTATCCGGCCTCACTAAATGATGTCCGCCTGGCGGCCGAAATCTATCAGGCGGAGAGCGAGAAAGTTATACGGGTGGAGGGTGAAAGTCGAATTGGTTCGTCTGGAGGCCAAATTCGCCGAATTTGGTTGGAACCGAACAATCCACCTGCCTATCCAAAGGTTATGCAAGCCCTGCTCACCGCTGATTTGATTGTGATTGGTCCCGGTAGTTTGTATACCAGTTTGCTCCCCAATTTACTCGTACCCGATATAGCCGCGGCGATTCGAGCCAGCCAGGCGCTGAAGGTATATGTGTGTAATGTCGCGACCCAGCCCGGTGAAACAGAACAATTTACCTGCAATGATCATGTTTCTGCTTTAGAGTTACACGGTGGCAGCGGCCTGTTTGATTTTGTAGTCCAAAACGATAACTTTAATGGAAATTTATTGCCAAACATGCAGTGGGTTACCGTTGTAAATGAGGCAGACGTCCATTATCCAATTTACGAAGCCAATTTGATTGATTCCGAAGAACCATGGCATCATGACGCTGACAAACTAGCTACAATTCTTATGGATTTGTACCAGGCGCGCACCGGCCCATTAGCGGAGTAGCAAAAAATCTTGTGAATTTTTTCTCAATATCACGCCCTACACTACACTAAATCATAAATTAGCGTTATAATCCACAACCGAAAACAGGAAGAATGTCATAATTGTGGCGGCCCAGTCCGCCACAATTCTTGTGAATAGACGCAAACAAATTTTTCCTGACCTAAATAGAGGTCAGGCCCCTAACGGAGGTTTTTTCAATGACTACAAAAATTGGTTTAAATGGTTTTGGTCGGATTGGCCGCCAGGTTCTGAAGATCATCCAGGAACGCTACCCGGGTGAACTCGAAGTTGTCGGTATTAACGATCTGTGGGACACCGCCACGAACGCCCAACTCTTCAAGTACGACTCCACCTATGGAAAGTACGACGGTAGTGTTGAGGTTGTTGATGGTAACCTGGTTCTCGACGGCGAGACCATCAAAGTTTTCTCCGAGCGCAATCCTGCTGATCTGCCCTGGGGCGACCTGGGCGCCGACATCGTGATTGAAAGCACTGGCGTTTTCCGCGACCCCACCAAGTCCCCCGGCCCGCAGTCTCACATCGAGGCTGGTGCCAAGAAAGTCATCATTTCTGCGCCTGCCAAAGGCGGCGATGTGCTGACCGTGGTTTTGGGCGTCAACGATGAAGAGTATGATGGTTCTCAAGATATCGTCTCCAACGCGTCCTGCACTACCAACTGTCTGGCCCCCTTCTCTAAGGTGATCAACGATGAATTTGGGATCGTCAAAGGTTTGATGACCACTATTCACTCTTACACCACCAGTCAGATGCTTCTTGACTTGGCCGCCAGCGACCTGCGCCGCGCCCGTTCCGGCTCCTTGAACATTATCCCGACCTCCACTGGTGCCGCCAAAGCAATCGCGTTGGTTATTCCTGAGCTCGCCGGCAAATTGGATGGTTACTCCCTCCGGGTCCCGACCCCGACCGTCTCCATCGTTGACGCCGTCTTTGAGGTCGAGAAAGCCGCCACCGCTGAGACCGTCAACGCCGCCCTTAAAGCCGCCGCTGAAGGCCCCATGAAGGGCATCCTCGGTTTCAGCGAAGAACCCCTGGTTTCCATGGACTACAAAGGCGACGAGCGCTCCTCGATCGTAGACGCCGACCTGACCGCCGTCATGGATGGTAATATGGTCAAGGTTGTCTCCTGGTACGACAATGAGTGGGGTTATTCGACCCGTCTGACCGACCTGGCCGCCAAGATTGCAAAATCTTTGTAAACCGCTGACAATCGATTCGTAACAACTGAAAAGGGCGCAATCCGTCAGCGGAAATTGCGCCCTTTTTTTGAGGAAAATGATGTTCAATAAAAAAACGATTACAGACCTTGAAGTTAAAGGAAAACGCGTTTTAGTGCGGGTGGATTTCAATGTCCCTCTCAAAGATGGCCGGGTTGCGGACGACACCCGCATTCAGGGCGCACTGCCCACCATTAATTACCTCCTCGAGCACGGGGCAGCCCTGATCTTGTGTTCCCATCTCGGACGTCCAAAAGGTGAGGCCAAACCAGAGTTTTCTCTCCGCCCTGTGGCTGAGTATCTTGATAATCTGATCGCTGCTCCGGTTACCTTCGTTACTGACTGCATTGGGGCTGAAGTTTCCGCTGCCGCCGGCGCGCTCCAACCCGGGCAAATCTTGCTCTTGGAAAATACTCGTTTCCATGCGGGTGAAAAGAAAAATGACCCGGCAATGGCAAAGGAAATGGCCTCATTCGCCGACGTGTTCGTCAATGACGCCTTTGGTACTGCTCATCGGGCGCATGCCTCCAATGTCGGGGTGGCCGACTATCTCCCCGCTGTGGCCGGGTTTTTACTTGAGAAAGAGATCAAATACCTTGGTCAGGCGATCGCCGACCCCAAACGCCCCCTGATCGCTATCTTAGGTGGCGCCAAGGTGAGTGACAAGATTGGCGTTATTCAAAATCTGCTCCAAAAAGCCGATGCAATCTTAATTGGCGGGGGAATGGCCAACACTTTCTTCAAAGCACAAGGTTACGCAATGGGCGATTCCCTGGTAGAAGCCGATTCACTTGATATCGCGCGCGAATTACTCGACAAGGCCGAAGGTAAACTGCGCCTGCCGGTTGACGTTGTCCTGGCAGATGATTTTGCGGCTGATGCTGAAAGCCAGGTTATTGGCGTTGGAAATGTCGCCGCTGGGTGGCGTATTTTGGATGTGGGACCTGAAACGATTGTCAAATATGCCAAAGTTTTGGCTGAAGCTGGGACCGTGGTCTGGAACGGCCCGATGGGTGTTTTTGAATTCCCTAAGTTCGCTCAAGGAACCTTCGATCTGGCTCAAGCCGTGGCAGACAGTGCGGCCCTTTCCATCATTGGGGGGGGGGATTCGGTGTCAGCAGTCAAACAATCTGGCTTAGCTGCCGAAGTCACCCACATCTCCACCGGTGGCGGGGCCTCCCTTGAAATGCTTGAAGGAAAAATCCTCCCTGGCTTAGCTGCTCTCCAAGATTTATAGGAGAAAAATAAGGAACAGGGTTCCGTCCCTTGGTCTACACCGGAACCCTGTTCCTATCGTATTAAGATTGGCGGTATAATTTGATCTGTTCAAAGGAGTAAATTATGCCTTTTGTGGTTGGAGAAACTGTCGGCCAATATCGAATAATGGAAAAGCGCGGCCGTGGGGGGATGGCAACCGTATTCAAGGCCTACCATCCCGCCCTGGATCGTTATGTTGCGATTAAGGCCCTGCATCCGGCGTTTATGGAAGACCCTAATTTTTTAGCGCGGTTCCAACGCGAAGCCCGGGTCATTGCCAAGCTCGAACATCCCAATATCGTTCCAATTTATGATTTCGCCGAACATGAGGGCCAACCTTATTTGGTGATGAAATATATTGCGGGGGAAACACTCAAGGCGCGGCTCTCACATGGCCCTATTCAAAAAGAGGAATTATTGTATATCGCTGAATCGGTGGGGGAAGGTTTAGCCTATGCCCACGGGCAGGGCATCCTCCATCGCGATGTGAAACCCTCCAACGTCCTGATCGGTTCAGATGAGCGCATTTACCTGGCCGATTTTGGTCTGGCCCGGATCGCCCAGGCGGGTGAATCAACTTTGTCCTCCGACATGATGTTGGGCACGCCCCAATATATCTCTCCTGAACAGGCAATGGGAGTCAGTGAACTCGATGCCGGGACCGATATTTATTCTTTTGGCGTGATGCTTTACGAGTTGGTCGTCGGCCGGGTACCGTTCAGCGCGGATACCCCCTTCTCGATCATCCACGATCATATTTACACCCCGCTGCCACTACCGCGCCAAATAAACGCCGATGTCCCTCTCCAAGTCGAACGGGTTTTACTCAAGGCTTTGGCCAAAGAACGCGCCGACCGGTTCCCAGATGCGCAGGCGTTAGTCAGGGCATTCAAAACCGCCATTCAGGATGAAGCCCTGGCGGCGGTACCTGTTGAAGACCTGCCCGGTACTCCTACTGAAATCGAAACCCAACCCTACGATTTTGGTGAAACCCTGACCGATTCGCAAGCCACGATCGCTGAAGATGAGGCTGGCGGTGATGATCGGTTGGCCGCGGCTGTGTTAGGTTCGCTGCGTTCTGGCCCAGATGAAGAAACCCAAGCCGATCTGGGCGGAATCGAAACCCCGGTATTGGAACGATCTGAAGAAGCCATTGCTGCACCTGATTTCGAACAAGAAACCGAGATACCCGAAAAACAGAAAAAGAAATTCTTTAGCCGCTTCAAACGCTGGCAAATCGTTTTAGGGGTCATCGCCATAGTAATTTGTTGTTTTCTCGGATTAGTGGCGGTAAATCAAAATCGCCAGAATAACCAAAGTCAAACCGAATCGCAAGAAGAGGTGGTTGTTGACGATCTAGCCGGATTGCCAGTTGAGGTTACCGAAGCTTTTAAGGCCGCCCAAGAGAATGCGGACGACCCTTACGCCCATTTACGTTTAGCTGAGTTGTTGCTTGAAAATGACCGTTTTGATATCGCCATCAATGCATTTCGAAAAGCATTTTCCAACAGCCAGGGGAATGAAGATGTGGTCCATGCTGGTCTGGATATAATGGCCGCGCGGGGTATGTGGATCGGAATGTCGAGTGCGCTGCTAACTTACCATACGAATCATCCCGAAAACTTCACTGGAGCCATCTATGACCGTTTCGCGGAGGCAGCCTATTTTGCTACCGAATATCCCGCCGCTGAAGACGGTATCCCAATACCTGATATTGCAGATGTTAGTCAACCTTTAGAGCGGGTGGTCAAGGCCCGGTATGTGCTCCACCATGGCGATCCCGAAGCTGCCCAGGCTATCCTGGATGAAGTCCTTACTGATCTCGAGCCAGGGATGTCAGAAGCCCTCCTGCTCCAGGCAGAGCTGAGCATCAAATTTGGCGACCAACCTAATGCTCGCAAGATTTTGACCACCTTGGATACCCAAAATTCAACCCCTGAATGGGTTCGGGCTTTTGTGGGGAATTTGTGGCGGGATTTAGACGAAGATTTTTCGGACAGCACCGAAAAAGTGGCTGAAAATCCGGATGATGTCTGGGCCCATCTCGACTTGTTAGATGCCTCCATCTCCGAAGGGAACTATGAGGCTGCCATCGCCCAGGCCGATTTCATCATGAAACATGCCGGAGACGATCCCGAAATCTATTTTGCGACCGGTGAAGTCCTCATTAAGTATACAGTCTGGCACTATGCAGTTACTTTCTACCAGCGTTCAGCAGATCTCCATGATGTTCCGCCAGATGTGATCGTAAACCGGATCGAAATGGCCTCTTATTTTGCCGGAGTGATGGAAGACGGAGTCGTTGTTCTCTCTGCGCCAGACGTCAATCTGGCCCCCGAATTATTCGCGATTGTCAAGGCCCGGCACGAACTGTATTTTGGCCATTACGATGTGGCTGCCGAAGAAATTCAGGCTCTGGTTGATGAACCTCCGTTCTTTCCCCAAGAATTCTTGCTCAACGCAGAGTTGCTAATTATTTCCGAAGAATTTGCGGCTGCCAAACGAATACTCAACAAAGTCAATAACGACGAATCCTATCCCTTTTGGGTTCGCGAAGAAGCCAGAATTACCCTGGTAAATCTAAATCAATGAGGTAAATTACAATGCGTAAACCAATCGTAGCTGGAAACTGGAAAATGAACAAAACCGCGGCGGAAGCCCGGGAACTGGTCACTGGTTTGATCCCCGGATTACAACCTTTAGCAACCATCGATCGGGTGGTCTGCACCCCGTTTACGGACCTGTGGACTGTCAAAGAATTATTGGCTGACACCGAAATTGGCCTTGGCGCTCAAAACATGTATTGGGAAGAATCGGGTGCTTATACTGGTGAAATTGCTCCGGCCATGCTGGCTGAAGTTTGCCAATACGTCATCTTGGGGCACTCCGAACGGCGCCAATACTTTGGCGAGACCGATGAGACCGTCAATAAGAAAGTCAAAGCCGCTCTGGCAAAAGACTTAACCCCGATTGTGTGTATCGGCGAATCCCTGGAAGAAAACCAGGCCGGTTTGACGGCCGAAGTCGTCTCCCGCCAGGTGCGCGGTGGTTTGGCCGATCTTACCCCCGTAGAAGGCGCTAAACTGGTTGTAGCCTATGAACCCATTTGGGCCATTGGCACCGGTTTAGCTGCCACCGCAGAGGATGCCAATGCCATTCATCGGGATGTCGTCCGCGCTGCCCTGGCAGATCTCTTTGGAACCGAAACCGCTGAAGCCATCCGGATTCAATATGGTGGCTCGGTGAAACCCGACAATGCGGCCGGATACTTTTCGCAATCTGATATTGATGGGGCCCTGGTCGGTGGTGCGGCGCTAAAAGCGGATAGCTTCATCGCCATTGCTGAAGCCGCGGCATAATTTGGCCATTGGAACGCGAAATTAAAATTTCAGTTGGCTAGTTTGATAGTTGGTTTGACGAGAACTTGCAAACTAGTCAACGATCAAACCAAAAAGTAACTATCTTATTCTTTTGTTTGTAATCCTAACCTCCTCGTGCTAACCCAACTCGACGGACTCTGGTGGCTCCTGCTTACGCTGGGGCCACTCATTTTCTTACAACGCCGCTTGCACTTTGAGATGCAGAGCTTGCTATTGCTAATTTTCCGGCGCGTGGATATTGCCCTGGCAATATTTTCTATGTTTTTCTTTCCAGGGGTTTTATTACATGAATTGAGTCACTGGCTGATGGCCAAAATTCTCGGAGTCCGAACCGGTGGAATTTCCCTGATCCCAAAATCGACCGGAGATGGGCGTCTCCAAATGGGTTATGTGTTGACGGCTCAAACCGATGCCGTTCGGGATACCCTAATAGGTTTGGCCCCACTAATTTCGGGGGGGATTTTGGTTGGATGGTTAGGTATTGCCAAATTAAATTTTCTGACTTTGGGGGATGCACTGCTAACCGCTGATTTAACGGTCATTTTGAGGGTAATTGAAAATATGTTTATGCAGCCCGATTTTGCCATGTGGTTTTATTTCGCGTTCGCGGTCAGTAGCATGATGATGCCCTCCCCAGCCGATCGTCGCTCTTGGTTGCCGGTGGGCATTGCTGTGGGCTTGTTACTTACCATTGGAATACTGCTTGACTTTGGCCCCTGGTTGATGGCAAATTTGGGGGTCGCGACGAATAACGCTTTCAGAGTGGTGGCCACTGTATTTGCAATCAGCGCAGGGATCCATTTATTCGTCTTGATTCCAATTATGGGGTATCGGATGTTGTTGAATCGGTTGACGGGTTTGGAAGTGAGGTAAAGATTGTTGGTTCGTTTGTCAGTTGGTTAGTACAATCTATTCAACTAACAAGCGATCGAACCACCCAACTACCCCCGCATCACGCGGTTCCAAATTGCCGATCTCCGGCATCTCCCAGTCCAGGAAGAATGTAACCGATCTCATTAAGTTGCTCATCAATGGCCGCAATATGGATGGGAACATCGGGATGGGCTTCCTGTAAGGTGGCAATCCCCTCTGGGGCGGCCAAAATCCCCATAAATTTGATTTTCGAAGCTCCCCATTTTTTTAGCAAATCAACTGTCGCCACCGCCGACCCACCGGTCGCCAACATCGGATCCAAGACCAAACACACCGAAACTGTGGGGGCTACGGGTAACTTGTTGTAATATTGCACTGGTTGGAGCGTCTGCTCATCGCGATACAACCCAATATGCCAGACTTGAGCCCCCGGAATCAGTTCCCACACCCCCTCAACCATCCCTAATCCGGCCCGGAGAATGGGGATCAGTCCAACGGTTTCTTTTAGCTCTTGCCCGGTGGTAGGTTTCAAGGGAGTTTCTACCGGACGCGGCATTGTCGCTAAATCGGCCGTAGCCTCATATGTCAACAAAGCGCCAATTTCCCGGACCAACTCTCTAAATTTGCGTGAATCGGTTCTTTTATCTCGCATCCGGACCAGTTTATGGGCAACCAAGGGGTGGGAAGATTCAAAAACGTTGGACATGGGAGGCTCCTGGGAATGAAAGTTTCTCGCAATTATAGCCTGAATTTGGTCTTGAATTTTGTTTACCCCGATAAAAAAGGAGTGCGGTTGTTTATAAGACCTTCCAGGTTGGCAAACGCAGTTTGCTTAAAAACCTGGAAGGTCTACGTTTTTATTTTTCTTTGCGCCTTGGCGACTTTGCGTGCGACTTACTCCACTATCACCCAATCGCTCGCGCTCCGGCCAAAGACCTCGGGTGAGTACATCTCTTCGGCCTTGGAGGGGGGCACGACGAAGGTGCCCGGTGTGGTGGCCCGGGCAACGTAGGTGTACTCGTAAACCCCATCCCACAGCAGGGTAGTGAAAGCCTCGGCTCGTTCGTCCCGCAGGTTCTGATGACCGTACCAGGTGCCCCACCACCACCAACCGCGGCTGTAATCCGAGCTGTTGGGGTCTTGGGGGAGGCTGCCGGAAACCGCTAACGCCGGGTTGACGATCTCCAAGCCCGCGGGCAGGGGGTCAACCAGGGCGACGTGATAGCGGCGGTTGTCGGCCACCATCGTCAGGCGGACCCGGACGCGGGCTCCGGCCTTGAGGTGCCAGACTCCATCTTCAGCCCGATATACATCTTCGGGATCATCCACGGCCTCATATTCCCGAGTGACCACAAAACCCATATCCAGCGGATCGAGCCACAGGTCGGTCGGGGCATATTTCAAGCCCAGGCGGTAGTACAGCCGTCCCGGACCATCTTTGCTGATGACCAAATCTTGCTCCTGTCCGCCGCCGTAATCCGCTTCGGTGAGATAAACCATCGGGACCTCCGTCTCGTGGCGTTCGGTGGTGCGGCCCGTATAGGTGTGTTCTCCGGCGTAGGTGTCGCCCAGCCAGATGCGGGCCACGAAGTCGGGGGTTTTGGCTTCGAAGGTGTTGAAATAGCGATCCAGGGCTAGCAGGACGAAGACGTTCTCCTGGGTGTTGTACCAGCGGCCTTGTTTGCGGTGGGCTAGCAGCCCGGTTACTAGTTTGGGGATCAAATCGCTGTTGGGGTCGTCGGCAATCAAAACATCCAAAAGGATAGCATCCGTCCGTCGGTTAGAACTCAACAGCAGGTAAGTTTGATCGTCATAGGCCGTCGTGAAGTTGGCGGCTCCTGCGGTTTCGACCACCCGGTTGGCCACATACAGCCGAATTTCATCCAGGGTTTTGCTGGCGCTGGGATCATCAACCAGGACGGCCCACAGCCAGCCCAGGGCATCCAGGGATAAACCCTCGGTGCCAGCTTCGTTGAACAAATTCAAGGCTTTGGCCACATCCCGGTCGCCCATCATATTGCGGACGAACAGGGCGTATGAACTCAATGTCCAGCGGGTGCGCTGGCTGTACCAATGGGGGTAGTGACTCTCGATATCCTGGAGGTAGTAGAGCACGTTTTGCTGCATCTCGGCGGGCACGCTGAAGCCTTTCAATTGGGCTCGTTGTAAGGCCTGGGCCACATGGATGGTATTGAAGGGGATCGACTCCTGACCGCGGCGCCAGTAAGGGAACCCGCCGTCCCAGTTTTGCATCGCCTGGAGTTTGTCAATATCCCGATTAACCGCGGCTTCCATTGCTTCGGCATCCGGTAATCCTTCGGCTTCGAAAGCGGTCAGCACATCCCGCAGGGCCGCGACGCCCAAAACGCGGGAGGCCAATTGTTCGGTGCATTCATAGGGGTAGGAGACCAGATAGATAACCGCATCGGTCAGGGCTTGTAGGGCGGTTGAAGACGTTTGGATTTCGAGACCTCCAAACTGCGAGAAAACGTCACTGGGGGAACCGATGGGCTGCACAATGGCACCTTCATCGACCACGCCGTAGGTGGCAAAAGCCTCGGTCGTCGCAGGCGTGTAAACCGGCATTTCACCGGAGGCCGCATCCGCGTAATCTCCCGAGACGGCCGCAATCTGGAACCGGGCCGTGCCAGCCATATCCGTTCCGGCCGGGAAGCGGACTTCTACTCGATCGTTGGCCGGGACTTCAATGCGGAGGCCAGCGGCCCCAGTCAAATCCAGGTTGGTGGTGTTGATGATGACTTCGGTCGTCAGGGCTTCATCAGTCTGGTTTTGCAGGACGATGGGGAATTCGAAATTATCCCCAAAGTTGAGGAACCGCGGCGCCGAGGGGCGGACCATCAGGGGCAACCGGGCGGTCAGGTTGGACTCGCCGGAGCCAAATTGGTTGCCACCCTCATCGACCGCGACGACCATGATCCGGTAGCGGGTCAGGTTGTCGGGCAGTTTGACTTCGATCCGGGCCTGACCATTGGCATCGGTGCGAGTTTCGGGGGCAAAGGTGGCCAGGGGGTTGAAATCAGCCCGCACGGCGATGGGTTGAGATCCCCCCGCGGCGGCTCCGGCGGCATCATCAAAGGCCATGTCGGCCTCGGCCATCGGCGCGGCGGCCATTTCCATCATCACCTCGCCCTCGGCCTCCTCCATCGGCATTTCTTTGGATTCAGCCATCGAACGGGCGTTTTCAGTTGTCGCGGCCAGGGAAGTCGGATCAACCAGGACGATATTGGCCCGGCTGTAATAACTGCCTACCCACGATCCGCGCTCGCGGTAAAACACCGAGACCGGGTCGGCCAGTTGGTAGCCGGTCAATGCTAAGATCGCTTCATCGACCACTACTGCGGCGAGTTCGGCATTCGGCACTGGATTGCCGTTGGCATCGGTCAGGGTGACCAGAACGGTGGTTTCACCGCCGGGTTCCAGCCGGGTGTCACGGGGTTCCACGGTCAAGTCCAGGGTGCGTTCCAGGGGTGGAATATTTAATACCAGGGTGCCGCTAGCGTACGCGGGGCGGTCGGGAACGCCTTCCAAAGGTTCGCCCTGATCGTCGGTGCGGGGGGCAGATCCGATCAAATCGACCTGGATGTTAAGATTGGGGATGTGTTCGGATTCAATCGGGATTTCGAGCGTCAGGCTGCCGTCCTCGATTTCAAACCGTTCGGTGTACAAAATGCCGCTGCGGCTGACGGTCAGCAGCCCCTCGGCCGGGGTGAAGGGGGCTTGAACCAGGATTTTGGCCGCATCGCCGGGTTGGTAGTGTTCCTGATCGGGGATCAGGGTGACTTCTTCTTTTTCGACCTTGCGAGAGGGGGGCAGATCGCCGCCGCTGACCCAACGGATGATCCGGCTTTCGTTTTGGCGGCCCAGTTCGTCCGTGATCAGAGCGCTGATGCGATAACGGCCGCCGATGGGGGTCTCAAAGGTGCAGGTAACTGGTTCGGATTGTGAGCCGATTGTGCATTCTTGCGTTTCAACCGCGACTTCATCCCAGGAGCCGTCGACCAGCTTCCAGGCTAACCGCGCCGCACTAACCTCGATTTGGCGATCGGCGACCGGTTCGCCATCCAGATCGGTGACGATCAGATCGACTTTGAGGGGATCGCCGCGTTCGACGAAGTAGCGTTCGCTGCGCAGGCCGACATACAAGTTGGCGGGATGGACCATCAGGCTGGTCGAGCCTGTCCAGGCCTGGCGGTTGACGTCCATCACGGTGGCTTCGGCCAAAACGCTGAAGGGGCGTAAGCCTTGTCCGGAGTCAAAATCGAGTTGCAAATAGTGGTTGCCGGTGGCATCGGTCTGGCCGGTATAGGTCTCGGAGGTGCTGTCGCCAGAATCGTCGCCGCGCCAGTACCACCACCAGGGGGTCCAGAAGCCGAAGGAGAAATCGTTCCAATTCGGGGGCGTGTAATTCGTCGGGGTGCCGGAGACCCACCAGGTGGTCTCGGCGTTGGGCAAGGGTCCGCCCGCGAAGTATTTGGCCTCGACCGCGACGGTGGCCGAATCACCCACAAAGTAGGGGCCAACCGTTTCGTTGCGGGCCACCACTTCAAATTCCGGGCGGCGAAATTCTTGAATTTGGAAGTCATGCGAGTACCAGCGGCCGTCAAAGCCGCCTGTTATTCCTTCCGCAGAAAACTCAATGTAGGCATAGCCCAAATTGGTGTTTTCGGGAATCGCGAAGGCCAGGTCGAATCCGCCCAAGGCATTAACCGCCACCTGATCGACGGCGATCTCATTGCCCTGGGGGCCGGTCACCCGGTAGCTGACTCCGGTCAACACGCTGGGGTCCAGCAAGCCGACGTCGCCGTCCTGCTGGCCGCCCACGGCCCGAATCCACCCCTTGAGATGGACTTCTTCGCCGGGTTTATACATCTGGCGATCGTCGAACACGTACCAGCGCAATTCGTCGGAAACATGCCGGCTAGACCACCCGCCTTCATCCCAAAACGAGTTGGACGAGGGCAGAAAGGCCACGTCCGAACCCTGCCGGGCGACCAGATAGGTGGTGCCGCCGCTGGGGATCGGGAAGCGGGCGACGCCGGAGGCCGCGGTGGTGCCCAATTTTTCGCCGGAATCGGATTCGATCGCGATCTCAGACAAGGGGCGGCCATCTTGCAGGGCATTGGCCCAGGCGACCATTTCGGTGTGATCAACGAAGGCATCCAGGCCGATCTGGGTGACCTGCACCCAGACATTGACGTGCTCCCAATAGCGCTCCTCCGTGAACAAGCCTTTGGGGGGCTGAGCCATCACCAGGAAGTGCCCGCGGCCCTCCGTCAGGTAATCTTTGAGTTCGATCCGGATTTCGGTCAGTTTGTCGGTCGGGGTTTCGAGCCGTTTGGTTTCATCCAACACTTTCTTCCCCGGCGGCGACAGGGGCTGGTCAGTATAAGAATACTCCTGCATATATTTCTTGAAGGCGGGCCAATCGGCCGGCTCAACCTGGTAGATTTGCAGGTCCAATTTGTTGTAATTCATCACATACAGGGATAGGGCCGGATCGCTAGCCGCGGGATCCAGGGTGACCAGCGCAGATTGCGGCCCCACCAGGAACGGTTCCGCCGAATCCACTCGGATTTTGAGGGTCTCGGTCTTCCCCAAGGTTTGACCAAATACATCCTGGATATCCCCGTTTATCGTGACTTTGTAGGTGGTTTGCCCTTCCGAAGCGCCGCGAATATTGATCGTATCCCCAAAGAGATTGACGACTGCGCCGGGGAGTTCGGGTTCAATCGTCAGCCACTCTTCCTGATAGAAATCGGTGTCAATTGGGTTGTTGAAGCGAATGAAAAACGGCGTCAGCGGGGGGCATTTATCATCCCACCAGGTACAGCCGTGGTCGTCAATTTTTAGCGGGGCATAGGTTTGGAAACCATAGCCTTGCGAATCTGTCGTGACCACCGGGCCTTCCGCAGATGGCGTCCCCGGGCCGATTTGGACGTAGATGTTTGTGTCCTGGGGGAGCGATTCTGAAGCTTGGAAAACTAACCAGCGACTCTCACCAGCGTTATCTATCAAGCGCTGTACCGCTTTATCTTTACCCGCGATTTCGGCCGAGATGAGATTGACTGCGACCTCTTTACCATCGGCGGTCACCTGGATGGTCTCCAGCACCGCGGCAGGATCAATCCGCTGATCGAAAGAGATGAAAAAAATTGGGTCTAGGGGCTGGGGGTCATGGGAATAAGGGTAGGTCTGTTGGACTGTTGGGGGCGGGGTGCTGAATGAAAATTCGACGGATTCAGCCAGTTGGCTACCGGTCGCTGATTCAGTCCCCGCGGGAATAGAGACCGTGTATTCGGTTGCCATCGGCAGCCGATCGATCAGGTCTGAATCAAATTGGAAGTTTAGCGTTTTGGTCCCCAACCAGCGCCAGGTGCCGGGGATTTCAGGGCTGATTTTGACAGGAGATTCTTCCAGGGCCAAATCTTCGATCGTCGTCAGCGGGACCATCGGTTGGTTGAAAGTGACGTTGACGAAGGGCGCAATCGGAATCTCACCCTCGGGCGCATAGCGCAAAACTTCCAGGGGACCCGATACGACGGTTTCAGGAGCTAACTCCTCATCTAACGGGAAAGTTTCGGCGATGGTTTCACCCGTCAACGGCGGCGGTAGGATTTCCTCCGGCAGCCGAAAATCGGCCTGATCTGCAGCATCGGACTCTAACTCAGGGAGGCGCGCTTGAATGGCTGCGATCTCTTCCGGTGTCAGGGGTTCGCCTGTCAAAACCGTCAGCGGGACGGCTGCCTGGGGTTGGGCCTGCCCGTCGCTGAGCCGAATCGAAATTCGAGAGGTCTCTTGTTCGCCAGTTTCGGTCGTGCTGATTCGATTGGTCACTGAAGTATCTCCGGTATCTAGGGGAATGACTTGATCGCCGCGGGTATCAGGGGTGACGTCGGAACCCAAACTGCAAGCCAGAATCAAACTGGCTAGAACGTAAAAAATGAGCAGCCATCTTTGAGATAGCCGGGAGTGAGTCGATTTCATAGCAAGTAGCCTCCTCCGCACTGCGGGGTGAGATTTTTATCGTACTAGTATTCATGACGTTGTAGGGTTGCATTTGGTTCCTAAAAATTTTGAACCGCGAATTACGCTAATCTTCACGAATGGAGTTTTGAATTCGGTAAATCATAGATTCAAGAAATTAACGTCATTGCGAGCGGAGCGAAGCAATCTCCGACACCTGTATCAGATTGCTTCGGCGATAAAACTGCCTCGCAATGACGTTAAATTGTGATTTAGCGAAAATTCGCGAGATTAGCGGTTTTCTCTTGAAAGAGAAGTAACCGGTGTAGCTGATTTGAGGAAATTGACGACCCATTGGGCTACCATTTGATTATTTGGTGGAAAATTTTCGACTGAAATTCGAGCCGTTGTTAATTCTTCTGACGAAACATCATTTTCCAATTCAGGGAAGATCTGCGCCATGATTTCGGCGGTGAACTCGGGATGCCCTTGGAGGCCGAGAACCTGATCTTTAATCGTGAAAAATAAGTTGGGGCAAAATTCATTGCCGCCCAAGAGTTGGGCCTCGGGCGGCAACGCGATCACCTGATCCTGATGAACAAAATTCAACGCACATTTTGTGGAAGTTCCAGTCATCCAGGGTTGTGGCGCAGAAATTTCAAACGTTTTCACCCCTAATCCCCACCCCTTATCTGACATTTCCACCCGTCCCCCTAACGCCTGGGCCAAAATTTGATGTCCAAAACAAATTCCTACCAATTTGATCCCGGCTTGATAGGCCTCCTGGATGAAGGCGCTGAGTTGTCCAATCCAGGGATCGACATCATAGGCCCCGCGGGGACTGCCAGTGATGAGGTAGGCGTCACACTCATCACTATTTGTAGGAATATCCCCTTCAGCGACGTTATAACTCGCATAAGAAAACGAATTTGGTGCCAGATTCAGGAAATCGATATACACCTCCGCCGCGTTCGTTTTCCATTGGATTTTGGTATATTCAGGGGGGAAGGCGTTTAGGATTCCAATTTTCATAATTATGTGAGTGTTTTTGAAATTTGCTTACCACCAAGGACACAAAGATTCACAAAGAAAAGCTTCGTGTAACTTCGTGTCCTTTGTGGTGTGATTACTGGCAGTAATTTTCCGCAACTTGGGCCAGAATTGTAGCCAGATCAACGACCGATTGAATCTCAACCCACTCTTCTTTGCTGTGTAAACCACCACCGATGGGGCCGATCAAGGCAGTTTCGATTCCGGCTGCAGCGAAGAAGGCGGCATCGGTCCAGAAGGTGGCGCCGATGTGGGGGGAGACTTGCGCTAAGTGTCCTTCGATAGCGTTTTCTAGGGCGTTCACGATCTCGGCTTCAGGGCCAATTTCGAAGGGATCGCGCTCGAATTTGGGTTGGACGGTGGCTTTGAACGTGGGGTCAGTGTCGGCGAGTTGATCGATGATGGTCTGGAGTTCGGCGGTGATTTGGGGTTCGGTCTCACCCGGAACGGTGCGGCGCTCGATTTGGAGCAGGCAGTGGGCGGCGTAGATACTGACCTCAGAGCCGCCCTGGAGCCGGGCCGCATGCAAAGATGGTGTTCCTAGTATGGGATGTTCAGGACGTTGCCGAAGTTCTTGCTCCAAGTTGTCGAGTAATCCCAAGAAGCGGCCCATACGCATGTTGGCGTCAATGCCTTCATCGTAGCGGCTACCGTGGGCGGCGCGGCCAATGGTCTCGACGTCATACCAGATGAAGCCGCGGTGGGCCCGACAGAGTTGGAGATCGGTCGGTTCGGTGACGATAGCCGCGTCGGCGGTGACGTGTTTGAGTAAATTTTGGGTGCCAATGCTGGCAAATTCCTCGTCGGCAACCCCGGTGATGAATAAGTCGCCTCCGAGTTTGATTCCGGCGTCGACCAGGGCTTTGGCCGCGCCCATCATGGCGGCCAGACTGCCCTTCATGTCTTGCGCACCGCGTCCGTAGAGTTTTCCAGCTTGAATTTCGGCTCCAAAGGGATCGCCCACCATTCCCTCCACGCCAACCGTGTCCAGATGGGCGTTGAGCAACAGGGACCGACCAGAACCAGAACCCTTTAAGCGACCAACCGCGTTGACCCTTCCGGGTTCGACTTCATAGGTTTTGGTCTCCAACCCAATGGATGATAGATTATCGGTGACGTAGGCCGCGATCTCAGCTTCGCCCTGGCCTTCGGGGGTCAGGCCGGGGTTGACAGAGTTAATTTTGACGAGATTGGTCAAGGTGTTGATGATGTAGTCTTGGTCAATAGTAATTGTCATAGATTTGCCTCAATAAATAACGCCAGGGTGCAGAGATTTTCTTTTTTTATCCTTTGCTGTCTTTGTAGCACGGTACTTGACCGTGAAGTTCTCAAAATTTTCAAAATTAACCGCGAATTGCGCTAATCTGCACTAATTTTGAACAAAAAAGCCCAACAAATTGCTGAGAATTCGTGAAAATTCGCGTGATTAGCGGTTAAATATTCAGTCCATGTTTATGAGCCGTCTTTGTGGTCTTCGCTTTTCTGTGTCTTGTTTTTAAATCAGAATTCAGGATAAACGATTTTGCCAGATTTGCGTAATGAGCCATTTAAATAGCTCTCTTTCAACATCAAATGCTGAATTTTGCCATTGTGGGTTTTGGGGATTGTTCGGCGCTTGAGTAGGTAGACCCGACCCGGACGGAAGCCCATGCGTTGATAGATGGCCTGAACGAGTTCGAGACTTAAATTGAAAAGGTCATCTTCGGTTTTCGAGCGAGTTTTTTGGATTTCGGCGAAGACATAGGCTTGCTCGCCTTCGATCCGACCCTTGTCGATCCCAACCGCGGCGGAGAAACGGACTTCGGGATGAATGTCGACAATCTCTTCGATTTCGCGGGGGGAGATGGTCTCGCCGCCGAGTTTGATGATGTTCTTTTGGCGGCTGACGATGTAGAGATAGCCATCAGGATCCAGATAACCCAAATCGCCACTATGGAGGTAGTCATCGGGATCAAATAACGCGGCAGTTTCGGCCGGGTTGTTGTAATAGCCGCGACAGTTGGCCGTGCTGCGGATCATGATTTCGCCGACCTCGTTGGGGCCGCATTCTTGCCCCTCAGCTACAATTTTGACTGCCACTTCGGGGAAAGGCGGCCCAACGGAGACAAACCCGCGGGCATCGATGCGGGGCCGGGACCCCGGGGTCCACATGCTGACGCCGACGGTGGCTTCGGCCAGCCCATACCCGGCGACCATGACGTTGTTGAGATCAAATTTGGCTTCGAACTCCTCAATGGTCTTAGCCCGGACTGGTTCGGCTGCGTTGAGGGCCACTCGCAGGCTGGTTAGATCGTAGTTTTTGGGTTTAGCATGGCGCAAACATAGTCGGTAGGCGAAATCGGGCGCGGCGGTGAAGGTGGCTCGCTGAGTTTGGATCGTGTCCAGCCAGGGGTGAATTTGGCGTAAATCGGTGGGGAGGAGGTGGGTCATCGCTCCAAGGTAGAAGGGGACCATCGTTTTCAGTATTAGCCCCATATCGTGGTAGACCGGCAGCCAACTGACGAAAATGTCGTCCACGGTGATTTCCATCCCCAAGATCATTTGGACGATATTGGTGATCAGATTATCATGCGAGACCATCACGCCCTTGGGGTTGCCCGTACTCCCGGATGTATATTGCAGAAAGGCAATATCCTCGGGCTGGACTACGGGGAAATCTGCCTCCGGGCTGGCTGCCAGACTCTCGGAAACGGTGACCACTCGTAAATTCTGGGTTTTGGCCAGGGAGCGGATTTGCTCTGGGGAATCGGGCGGCGTCGTGCTTGGGGCCACCACGACCTCGGCATCACATAACTGGGCGATTGAAAAAATCCGCTCAGGACCTGATCCAGGGAAAAGGGGTACCGCGATTCCGCCTACCCGCTGGACACCGTAAAACGCCGCGAAAAATTCGGCACTGTTAGGGACGGCTACGACGACGGTGTTGCCCGGGCGTACGTCTAAATTATGCAGGAGCGTGCCAAATTGGTTGATTCCAACCCACATTTCGCCAAAGGAGGTAGGCTCGCCCGTGTAAGTAAAGGCCGCCTGATCCGGACGGTGCTGGGCCTGGTAGGCCAGCATGGCGATGAGGGTGGGATAACGTTTCGCAAGCATCAGACGCGACTTTGGACCAGATCAAATAAGGCTTGGGTAGTGTGGATAGCTGCGATCTCAGACTCTTTGATGGTGATCCCATATTTCTCTTCGACTGCGACGATGATGTTCATCACGTCGGCCGATTCTGCCCCGAGGACCTCGAGAAAATGGTCGGTGGGGCCGATGTCTTTGATTCCGAGCTGGAGGGAAACGATACGTTGGATGTCAGATAAGGTTGGGGGCATGATTGGTTTGTTAGATGGTTTGCTGGTCGGATAGTTTGTATGCTTCTTGGATGCTGATTTCGGAAAGGTTGCTGATTTAAAAAATTTGCTAGGACCGAAATCTGCGAATGTGGAACGGTAAGCCAGGATCATTTAATAGTTTTCCACAAACCGTTCCACACATGGTAACATCATATCACCCCTTTGATCATTTTTGGAGGCCGTTATGACGAACCCCCCCGCAGCTACTGCTGATCAGACCTTTTTATTTCACCAATCCAAACTGGTGTTGCTCTGGCCGGATGGATCTCAGGAATCATTTCGATTGGTGGAACCTTTGGTGCGAGTAGGGCGGGGGGCGGCTAACAATGATATCGCGGCGCCAGATGAATATAAATCGATCTCGCGTAAGCATCTTGAACTGCGGCGGGAGGGGGCGGTGTATTTGGCCGCCGATTTAGGCAGTACCAATGGGGTGTATGTTAATAACGAGCGGATTGAGGCGCCCACGGTTTTGCAGGATGGGGATCAACTCCAGATTGGTTCGGAGGTCATGGGGCAACATCTTGTCATGACGTATCAGATGGGCGGGGAAGCTGCTGCCGTCAGCCAGGATTTTCGGATGGAAAGCATGGAATCTGAGGCGTTCAGCGAATTTCTGACTCAACCGCCACGGGATGGCTCCTATTTAGATATCCGGTGGCCCAATGGGGAAACCAACCATTTCCCTCTTAACCAGGAATTTACGCTGCTGGGACGGGCAGACAAAGCCGATCTAAGGTTCCCCTCCCAACTTAAGTTTATTTCTGGAGAACATGCCCAGATTTGGCGGGGAGATGAAGGTTGGCATGTGGTTGACTTACACAGCACGAATGGTACCCGCCTTAATAACAAGCTCATTAAACCCGATTTATTAACCCCCTTGGCGGACGGCGCGGTAATCCGGATTGGCGACGACCGCTTTGGTATCTCGATTGGATTAACCTTCCACGCGGCAACCGATGCGGATGCCACGTTGGAGGGCTATTCGCCGGTAGCCGAAACCGCAACCATCGTCGCTGAACGGACTGAAATCTTGGTCGGCCGCGATGAAGGCTGCGAGTTGGTCTTACCGACAACCGATGTCTCCCGAGCCCATGCTCGGATTCTCCAGATTGACGACCGCTATTTCATCGAAGATTTGGGTAGTACGAATGGGACATTTGTCAACGAGATGTCGGTTGCCCGGGCTGAATTGCATGAGGGTGATCAGGTTCAAATTGGGGCCCATAAGTTGGTCTTCCAGGATGGTCAGTTAGTTCATTACCAGAGCCACGGCATGCGAGTAGATGTCACGAATCTCTCCAAAGATGTCAAAACCCGCAGCGGCCCCTTGCGGATTTTGCACAATATCGACATGACGGTCTTGCCCCGTGAGTTCATCGCAGTAGTGGGCGGTAGCGGGGCTGGCAAAAGCACATTTATGAACGCCCTGATCGGGGCTAAACCTGGGGATGGTCAAGTCCAGCTCAACGGGCATAATTTCTATCAGGAATACGAACACTTTCGTGGTCAATTGGGCTATGTGCCTCAAGCTGATATTTTGCACACTGAGTTATCGGTCGATAAAGCGCTCGATTACGCCGCCCGGTTGCGTTTACCCTCTGATGTAAGTGCGAAGGAGAGAAAGGCCCGGATCGCAACTGTCCTCGAAACTGTCAGTATGAATACGGATACGATCCGCCAAACACGGGTCAGCAATCTCTCGGGTGGACAGCGAAAAAGGGTCAGCATTGCCGCTGAACTGCTGGCTGATCCCAAATTGATTTATCTCGACGAAGCCACTTCGGGTCTGGACCCCGGCCTTGAAAAGAAAATGATGTACACCCTACGCCAAATGGCTGATGAAGGTCGGACTGTAGTCCTGGTCACCCATGCCACGGGCAACATCGTCCAAACTGATCATGTCGCGTTCCTATCGCAGGGGAAATTGGTCTATTTTGGCCCCTCTCAGGAGGCCTTGGATTTCTTCGAAGTCGATGATTTTGCCGATATCTACGAGCGGATCGAGCGCCATGGGGACGAGTGGCAAGAAGTTTTCCAGGAGAAGAAACCCGAACAACATCAGGAATTTGTCGTTACCCGGCAGCAAACGAAACCCCAGGCCCAGAAACGAGATTTGCCCAAAATTCGGTTTGGGATCCGCGATTTCTTCCGTCAGTTTGGGGTGTTGACCCAACGCGCTTTCAACGTTTTGACGAGTGACTGGTTTACTTTGGGCTTGATGTTGTTACTCTTCCCCTTTACGGCCGCTTTGCAGTTGATCATTTCTAATGTAGATATTTTGGTGGGTAACCTGGATATTTTGGCTAATCCCGTCGAAGCGGCCAAACATCTCTCAGAGAGTTATATCCCCTTTGCGGATTTGAACACCTTCGTTTTTGTGATGGGGTTGGAAGCTGTTTTGGTCGGGATGTATGTGCCCTCCAACGAGTTGATCAAAGAGCGAACGGTTTATCTCCGGGAGCGGATGGTCAATCTTAAAGTTTTGCCGTATTTGTTCAGCAAAATCGGGGTGTTTGCCACTTTTGCGGCCATTCAGACGGCCTTGTATTTGGTCGTGCTCTCGCTTGGGATTGATCTTCCCAAGGATGGGCTCTTATTCCCGGCCCCGGTTGAGTTGTTCATCACCCTCTACCTGACGATGTTGGCCAGCATGGGGATCGGGTTCGTGGTCTCGGCAATCAGTAAATCCAGCGACATGGCCATTTACGTCTTGGTGATTATGCTGTTCTTCCAATTCTTCTTTGCTGGGACGGTCTTTGATTTGCGTGATCACCCGGCTGAACCACTCTCCTATCTGACAGCCACCCGGTGGGCTTTGACTGGCGTCGGCGTGACGATTGGGATGGAAGAACAAGTTGAAGCTACTATCATCTGCAACAACCTCCCCGACAACCCCATGACGCCCAATGACGAGTCGGATGAGTTCGCCTGTTCCCATTATCCGGACGCCACCAAAGACTTAATGCTGCCCTACGATGACGAGCAACTTCTCAAATCCTGGGATATACTCATCTTGATGGCGGTTGTGACCCTTACGGTTACGGCAATTTTAATTAAGCGGTTAGATCAAAATTAACGCAAAGACCCGGAGTTTAACCCTATATTAAACTCTGCGTCTCTGCCACTTTGCGTCTTGGCATTAAATTAAGAGTGATTGAATTTCAGCCACGATCTCAGCCGCGGTTTCAGCCCCCATATCGGTATCCAGGTAGAGCATATCCCAAATCAATTCGTCATTATAAAGCCCCACCCGGCCAGAGAATTCAGGACCCAAGCCAAAATTGGAAACGAAGCCGTGGACTCCAGTCACTTTGTAGGGGCCGTAGCTCGCCGCGATCGATGTAGTACCCCCATAGCTGATGGCCGTGGTCGCCATGCGGAATTTCTTCATCCCAAACGTCATCCTAATTACCCCCTCGGTCATTACCGAGGCTAGATATTTTTCGCCGCGTTTGGTTGAGCTATAAATTTGGGTGTTCATTTTATGGGTCAGAGACCAGAGATCATCTTCAGCCGTTACTGGGATGGTGTACCGTAAGGGGGCTAGATAACAACCAACTTGATTTGACGCGGGTGGGGGATCGACGTAAGGTCGCAAATCAGCCATGGACATAAAGCGATATGGGCGATCAGCCCTGGAATATAAAATTTTGCGGACACTGAGTAAAACGGCGGCGTTGATCAGGCTGTTGAGCGTAACGCGTTCCTGGCGAGTGCGGCCAATCAGATCTGCAGTTTCATTCGCTGGAGTTTTAAATTGAATGATTTTTCCATTTACCTTTAGGTGGATGGGTGGCTGGCGATGGCTGCGTATAGCCATATTGTAACGTAGTTCATCTTGCATTTGAGCGCTAAAATAACTCGCAGACTTCAGCGCGCGTTGTAGTCCTTGAAATTCAATCGGGAATCGAGTTTCCACCGGAGGGAGGGGTTCTAGCGCGATTGTCTCGACTTCGTTTCCAGTTTCAATTTCGGCACAGAGCGTTAACAAATCGTGGAAAAGGGCCTCGATCGCGGTGCCATCCACAATGCTGTGTTGGGCGCAAAGGATTAATTCGCCCTGGTCAGTTCCATTTTTGACCACCGAACACTTCAATAGGGGGCCAGTTAGATGGTCAAACTTGTAGTTGAGATCATTTTCAGCGATTTGGATCCAATGGCCGGGATTTTTACGCTCAATTACTCGCAGTGGAATTGATGGCACGTTCTCAGTCACGAAATAATGCTTTCGGCCGGCAACCATCATCCGAGAATTTAAAAATGGCTGTCGGTTTTGCAATGTATCCAAAGCTCGACGAAGGGTTTCCTGGGGTGGAACCTTATCTAATTTCAAAATTCCCACGATATTCCAAATGGCATGCTCTCCAGATAGGGCCGCCGCGGTTTCAATTTTGCCAAGTTTTCTTTTCATAGCACAATCCATCCTGAATGAAATCATAAGGGAACTACGAAGCCAAGAGTTTTTTTCCTGCATTCTTGGCTTCGTAATAATTTTAGCAGATGTTTCAGCAGGTCCCAGCAGAACAAAAACTTGTGCTATGATTTAGGCATAATTATTAAGTCAATTCAGGAGGCAGAAATGGATGAAGAAAACACTACTAATGAAAATAGTCTGGAAGTAACCGAACCGATCATTATTGATCTGGGTAAGCAAAAGGCCAAACGGATCAAGAGTTTGAAGAAAGGCCGGGGCAAATTGTGGTACGAGATCGAAGATGTGATCGATGAGATCAATGAACTCTTGGCTGAAGAATTGGAAGGCAAAACCATTGTTCCGCTGATCATGGTCTACGAGAAAAAGCCGAAACAGAAGCGCTTTAGCGATATGTTTGGATTATAAGGTGAAGTTACAGCATTGCCGCTGAGACGGCGAGATTGCAGAGTATTTTATTTCGCTCTGTGCCCTTTGCGTCTCTCTACGGTGAAATCAGTTGGAGAGCATAATGAATGATGAAAATACCAGCCCAAAAGTGCTGACGCGCGCCGATTTGACGGCTGAAACCGAATATAAGCCGATTGTATTAAAACTGAAAAAACAGAAGAAATCTAAGCGTCGCTACTCGAAGGGCTTAGAAGAAATTCAAAAAGCTGAACGCCACCTGACCCGGGCCTCCCATCGAATGGCGCGCGCCGTGGAAAAAGGACTCTCTGATTACCGTCAAAACAGTCAGAAATCGGCCGATAGCAAGACAGATGGTGCCCTGCGCGATTTTGGTCCCAATTCGGCCCTGGCAATGAGCAAAGCGCTCAAAGAAGCCAGCCCCATCCCCTATGACTTGGCTCGAGCAGCTAATACTAAGCGTGCCCGTCGCCGCCTGCGCCGCCAACTAAAATTCCTCTCCCGTACCTTACGTGTTATACGGTGGTGATTCCGAATCTGCGTAAATTTTAATCACGAATTACCCGAATAAGACGAATTGCACGAATTTCCATATAGTTTATTTGTGTATTTTGTGCTATTCGTATTTTTCTATGACAATCAAGAAAACATCTTCTCAGCAGCCCGGCGTGATGGCCACATTGCCGCGCCGCGCGTTTATTGTGACCGAGACTACCGAGGTCACACCACCGATGATGCCAACTACGAGTTATTCGGTGAATTATTGGCGGGTTGTGGGGCGGATGTTTTTATGGATTTTTGTGGGCCTCAAAGTTCTCTGGGGGAATGGGTGGGATGTCGTCCGGCGACGAAGTACTGAAATCCGTCAGTCTCAACGGCTTCGGGGGGCGTTTGAACGATTTCCAGGAACCTTTCGAAAAATCGGGCGGCTGCTGGCGATGCGGATCGACATATTACCATGGGCTTACTGCGTTGAGTTATCAAATATCGTTGATCAGATGGCGCCGTTTCCAATTGAGGCAGCTATTCAGTCTGTTGAGGTCGCGATTGGAAAACCGTTGCCAGAGGTCTTCGATAAATTGGATCCCAATCCGATCTTGTCGTCTTCAGTTGCCGCGGTTTATCAGGGGATTCTGAACGATGGAAAACAGGTAGCCGTAAAAGTTCGGCGGCCGGGAATTGGCCAGCTGTTTATGGCCGACCTAAAAGCCCTGGATTGGATCCTGGAAATACTGGAGTTTTTGAGTCTCTTACGGCCGGGATTCACGCAGACTTTGCGCCGAGAATTACGCGAAAGCCTCGAGGATGAACTAAATTTTTTCCTGGAAGCTCGCCACCAGGCCCTATTTCGCCGCGAAGCCAAAAAATCGGGGAAAAAATTCTTCAATGCCCCTAAAGTCTTTTTCGAATATTGCAGCCCGGATGTTATTGTTCAGGAGTTCACCACCGGCATGTGGTTGTGGGAACTACTGGCTGCTATCGAGCAGCAAGATCCAGTCGCGCTAGCCAGGGTCGCAGAGTTGAACATTGACCCCCAAAAGGTAGCCAAACGATTAATGTGGGTCAATTTTTGGGGTCTGGACGAACATCTCCTCTTTCGGGCCGATCTCTATCCTGACAATGTCATTATTCGGAAAAACAGCCGCCTGACGTTTATTGATTTTACCTCGGTTGGCGCCCTTAGCCAGGAGAAACGCCAGGCGATGCAACAGACCATGCAACGGGCATTCAAGCGCGACCCCCTCGAAATGGCCCAGGCTTCCATGATCTTGCTGGAACCCCTGCCCCCCATTGACACGATCAAATTTACCAAAGACCTCGAAGCCACCTATTGGCAATTTCTGTATGCTCTGGAGAGCCAGCAGGTTGCATGGTGGGAACGGACCTCAGCCCGACTGTGGCTGGGGTTTGTCAAAGTGGCTCGGGATCATAACGTCACGATGAATATCCAGGTGCTGCGGCTGATTCGGTCTTGTTTGCTGCACGATACCACCGCAGCTCGTCTTTCTCCCGGCATCGATCATATTCATGAGTATCAACAGTTTTCCCAATTCCGAGCCGCGGCTGCCCGCCAGCGGCTGGAGAATCGCTTACGGGATCAACTCACCCAGGGATTAGACAATCGCATCTACCTCCAAATGGAAACCATCGCCGATACGGGTGATCGCCTGTTCCGCCAGTTGCAGCGTTACCTCTCCAGCCCGGTGATGAAGTTCAACGCCGTTTTGGGAAAAAGCGTGTATTCGCTGGCGATTTTTGTGCGCTTAATAAGTCATGTGGTTATTGCGACCTTACTGGCAGTTAGTTTTCAATATTTAGTGGTTTGGACGTTGAATAGTCAGGGGCCGCCACTTAGTACTGCGCTGCAAACCACCTTTACCACCCCGGTTTTCCAGGTGGTCATCCTGTTTTTGGTTATCGTCAACTTCCGAACGATGCTCTACCGGTTAGGGGATAAAGAAGTGTGAGTTGGATGTCGATAACGGGATTAACCGCGGAGATTACCAAGATCGCAGAGTTAAAACAGTGCAGAATCTCCGCGATCTCTCCGCACTCTGTGGTTAACTTTCTGAGCATTTAATGACTTCTGAGATATCTTACGCTACCAAGGAACGCACGCTCTTTATCAAAGATGCGGTTCGGCGCGGGTTGCGGGAATGGCAATTGAGATTGAGTGGGCGTGAAATTAATAATGATGACCCCACAGAGGAACCGCGGCGAACTTATGACGATGTCCTGGTCTCATTAGGGCGTCGTGAAATTGTCCCCCCAACTTCGACATCTCTCCAATTTCCTACCGTTTTGCCTCTGACTTTCAGGACCAGTCGCCTGAAAGCTGCCCAACGCCTGTTTGTCTGGCTGGGAATGATCTTCTACTTTTTCGTGGGGACATTGTGGGATCAATTGCGGCGGCGAGACACAATCGAACGCCGGGCCGTTCGTTTACGACGGACGTTTGAACGCGCCGGGGGGACTTTTATTAAATTTGGCCAGCAACTGGCGATGCGGATTGATCTGCTCCCCTGGGCTTATACCGTGGAGTTATCAAAAATGCTCGATCAGGTGCCGCCGTTTCCGCTGAAACAGGCGATTCCAATTATTGAACGGGCATTGGGAGGTCCCTGGCAAGATGTTTTTGCGGTATTGGATCCAGATCCAATAGGGGCGGCCTCTGTCGCGAATGTGTACCAGGCGGTCTTGAAAACCGGAGAAAAAGTGGCTGTGAAAGTCCGTCGGCCAGGGATCGGTGATCTGTTTATGGCCGATTTCAAGGTATTTGACTGGCTACTGGATACGGCCGAATTTTTGACCCTAGTACGCCCCGGCTACACCCAAAATATGCGGCAGGAGTTTCAGAACACGCTGTTGGAAGAACTGGATTTCGTCCAGGAGGCCCGTTTCCAGGATATGTTCCGCCGGAGTGCTCGCAAAACTGGCAAGAAATTTTTCACGGCTCCCAAGATTTATTTCGATTACAGCAATCGCGAAGTTATCGTCCAAAAATATACATCCGGCATGTGGATGTGGGAACTTATGGCCGCCGTAGAGCAGCGTAATTCGGCCGCCCTGGCCCGGGTGAGAGAACTCAATATCGATCCGCAGAAGGTGGCTCAGCGGTTACTGTGGGTAAATTATTGGGGGATGCAGGAAAACCTGTTTTTCCACGCCGACCCTCATCCAGCTAATGTCATTGTCCGTGAGAATTCGAAGCTAACTTTCATCGATTTTGGTTCTTGCGGATCTTTCAACCGCGAACAACGCGCCGGGCTGGAATTGACAGCGGTCGCCTCGGGTCAAAATGATGCGGAGGGGATGGCGCGCGGCACCCTGAAATTGTTCGAACCCTTGCCCCCCTTAGATGTCAAAGAACTCTTTCAAGAAGCTGAAGCCGAATATACGCGCGTATTGACCATTTTTAAAAGCAGTCAGGAACACACCGAATGGTGGGAGCGCACCTCAGTCCGCCAATGGATGAGTTTCTTCAAGTTCTCCCGTGATAACAACATTCCGGTCACGATCCACACCTTACGGATGATCCGTGCGACCCTGCTTTATGATACGATCGCGGTCCGAATATGCAAAGAAGTGGACCGGTTCGAAGAGTATCTCCGGTTCCGTAAATATCTGGAGCAGCAGGCGAAGATCCGAGTGACCGACCGGGTTAAAAATCAATTCAAACGGGGTCTGGATGACGCCGTTTTCCTACGGATGGAAGAAGTTGCGAAAACAGGGGAGAAATTAATGTACCGCACCCAAAATATGCTCGGAACCCCCTTGTTTAATTTCAGTTCTTTAGTGGGAAAATGGGTGTTCGCGGCCTCGCTAACCCTTAAACTGATTGGTCGGATTTTGATTTTAACCTTGTTGTCTCTTGGTATAGGGGGCGCGCTTCAGTTGATCCAGGGAGGATCGCTGCAGTTGGGCGAAATAATTTCCAGGGTACTTTCGAATCGGGCTTATCAAATCCTGATTATTGTGTTGATTTTCACCAACACTCGGCATATACTATTCCGGCTGAGGGATCAGGAAATCTGAAATATTCAGACCAGAGGGTGGTATGGGGTTAAAAACAACCAAAACGACTTGGTATAATTCTTACAATCTGACCCCAATTGGTCAACTCGGAAAGATGGATACCAGTGACAGAATCTTATCTCGACCATTTGATGGGCAGCCAACTCAGGTTTCGTCATCTGACAACTGAGCATGGTTTGAGCCATAATATTGCTAATAATATTGTCCAGGACCCATGGGGGTTTATTTGGATTGCGACATTTGATGGTCTCAATCGCTATGATGGGTATACGTTTCGAACTTTTCGACACGATCCAAAAGATCCGACAAGCTTAAGTAGCAGTTTTATCCGTGCGATGACAATTGATGCGGATGGATATTTGTGGATTGCTACCGTTGCAGGTCTTAATAAATTTGATCCCCGAACCGAAACCGCGGTTCGTTTTCAACCCCAACCAGATAACGCCAATAGCTTAGGGTTTGAGTTTGTGACCGCGATTTATGTTGATCACCGCGGTGATTTATGGGTTGGCGGTGTTGGTCAGGTAGATCATTTCAAAAATCGCACCGAAACTTTTGTTCATTATGGTCATGATCCTGAAAAACCCACTTCGATTGGTCCTGGGCAGGTGCACAGCATTTGCCAGGATGAGGGTGGAAAATTATGGTTTGGTAATCGTGGCGGGGGGGGCTAAGCCGGTTAAACCCTAAGACCGGGGAATTTATCCGTTACCAGCACGATCCCACTAATCCATCTAGTTTGAGTGATGATTCGATTCATGTGGTGTTTTCAGACCAGGCCGGGAATTTATGGGTAGGGACTGAAAATGGGGGCCTCAATCTATTCCAAAAAGAGACCGAAGATTTTGTCCATTTTCGGGTGGATTGTTCAGATACCAACTGCATTACCGATAACTATATTCGGGATATATGTGAGGATCAGGAAGGGAATTTGTGGATCGCTACGCCAAAAGGGCTTAATCTCTTTGACCGGAGAAAAGCTCGTTTCGACCATTTTTTCCAGAGTACGCTGGATCCCAATAGTCTCTCGACAAACAATGTTTCGCGCCTATTTCTAGATCGCGGCACCGGCTTGTGGGTGAGTACTTTTAGCGGCCTGAATTATTGCTATCCTCAATACCAAAAGTTCTATCACCTCCGCTACAATCCATTCAACCCAAACAGTCTGGATAATGACAATGTCCGTTCGATATTCGAAGATAAAACTGGGATCATATGGGTTGGGACCGAAGGCGGTCTGAATAAGATTGAACCTAACTCGGGCCAGATTACCCATTTTCGTCACGATCCGGCCGATTCTGATTCCCTCAGTCCCTTATTATACGTGACCGCCATCACTGCGGGTCCAGACGGGGTATTGTGGTTAGGGTTGTGGGGTGGCGAATTGAATTGTTTTGATACCCAATCTGGAAAATTTTGGCGGCCAAGTACTTTTCTTGGCTGTCCAGCGATCAAAAATATCCAAGGATTGTATTGTGACCATGATGGGAATATCTGGGTGGGAGATTACAATCAGGGTTTATTCTGTTTTCCGGGTGGAAAATCTCAGCAGGCTCCCCGACATTATTATCATGACCCCGCTGATCCCCATTCATTAAGTGCCAACACTGTGAAAGTGATTTATGCGGATAATTCCAATCAACTGTGGGTTGGAACCCATACGGGCGGTCTGAATCGGTTTGATCCTGAACTAGATGGCTTTCACATCTATACTGCAGATTCTGCTGCTGAATACGGTCTTAGTAATGATTGGGTTGAAACAATATGTCAAGACCGGGCGGGGGTGCTATGGATCGGAACTTATGATGGTCTCAATCGTTATGATCGGGAGTCGGACTCTTTTGTGCATTATGGCCAGCAGGATGGATTGCCAAATGCGACCATTATTGGAATTTTAGAGGAAACATCACCGCTAGATCACCCAAAAAACCTATGGTTGAGCACGAATCAGGGAATTGTAAAGTTTGACCCCCAAACCGAAACGGTTCACAGCTTTGGGGCTGCTGAGGGTGTACAAACCTGGTCGGAAGTCAGTGGATATTTAGTAACCCAGGCCGGAGAGATGTTTTTCGGGGGCTATGGCGGACTGACGGTTTTTTCACCAGCCGATATCGCCCTCAATCCGACAATTCCCCCAGTGATCATTACCGATTTTTTGCTATTCAATCAATCGGTACCCATTGAACCGGATTCGCCGCTCGAAAGAGCGATTTGGGCAACTAAAACAATTCGCCTCTCAGCCGAAGACTATAATTTTGCCTTAGAGTTTGCGACTCTGAGTTATGTTGATCCAAGCAAAAACTGTTACAAATATAAGTTGGAGGGCTTTGACCGCGATTGGATTACAGCCGATAGCCAACGCCGGTATGCGGCTTATACCAATTTACCGGCCGGTGAGTATGTGTTTCGGGTGCAGGGGTCTAATAATCATGGCATTTGGAATGAAACCGGTGCCACCCTGAAAATTTCAGTTGCTCAGCCCCTGTGGGAACGATTGCGATTGCAAAAGGAGGCGGCTGAAGCTGCGAATCAGGCCAAAAGCGCCTTTCTTGCCAAAATAAGCCACGAACTGCGGACACCCCTCAATTCCATCCTGGGGTACGCCCAATATTTGTTCCATGAAACCACCGTCGATTCCGAACAAACCCGTTTTATTCAGTCTATTCTCCGGAGTGGACAGCACCTGTTGACCCTGGTGAATGAAATTTTGGAGTTATCAAAGATCGAAGCCGGCCATCTAAAATTTGAGCCGGCTGATTTTAACCTAACCCAGATGTTACGAGAATTGGAAGGAATGTTCCAATTAACAGCAAAAGAAAAAGGGGTAGATCTGGTTTTTGAGGCGAATTATTTACCCCAGTTTGTTAGTACTGATGAAATTAAACTTCGCCAAGTGCTAATTAATTTGCTAGATAATGCGGTTAAATTTACTGATTTAGGTCACATTCGAATGAGTATTTATTTGGATCCGAACCCGATTGAAAATTTTGATGAGGATAGTTCGTTTTCACCGAATGCCCTGCTCCAATTCGCGGTTCATGATACGGGTTTAGGGATCGCGGCAGATGAAATGGACTCAGTGTTTGAACCTTTTGTCCAAACTTTGTCGGGACGAGAATCCCGGCGCGGAACCGGATTAGGAATGGCAATTAGTCACCAATATGTCCAGTTTATGGGGGGGGAGTTGACCGTCAGGAGTGAACCCGGAATTGGGAGTATCTTTGGTTTTAATTTGCCGGTTCAAATTGAGGCAATATGGGATGATTTCCAAATCCCAATGGAATTAGATAACATCCCTGAAATAGAAAGTGATCCTTTGTTTGTCCGCATTCGCCGCCAAATTAGCACTTTGCCAGCAACCTGGTCAGAGGAGCTCTATCAAGCCTTTATTGATCTGGATATCCCCCGGATTCATCAACTAATCGGTTCAATCGAGACCCAAGAACCGGAACTTGCCGCGGTATTCACCCGTTGGGTCAAAGAATTTAAATATAGCCAACTTATGGCCCTTATCCATCCTAAGAAGTAAAATCATGAAATCAGAATCTGTAAACCCAAAAACTTTCGGTGACATTCTAATTGTTGATGATACTCCAGAAAATTTACAAATGCTTTCGGATATGCTGATCAGCCAGCAGTATAATGTGCGCCTGGCCCCCAATGGGGAGTTGGCTTTGCTAAATGCCCGAAATACACCTCCCGATTTGATCCTTTTGGATATCAATATGCCTGGTATGAGTGGTTTTGAAGTATGTGAAAAACTAAAGGCGGATCCCAGCACCGCAGATATTCCGGTCATGTTTATCAGTGCGCTCAATGAGGCCCGGGATAAGGTCGAAGCATTTCGTTTAGGTGGGGTGGATTACATAACCAAACCCTTTAGTTTTCGCGAAGTCCT
Source organism: uncultured Anaerolineales bacterium (assembly GCA_964453155.1). Taxonomy (GTDB): domain Bacteria; phylum Chloroflexota; class Anaerolineae; order Anaerolineales; family UBA11858; genus CAYVQU01. The sequence goes on from CAYVQU010000026.1 coordinate 39,611, forward strand.
GGCGCGAGTTTCCACCCATTTGAAAATCAGTCACCTCCAAAAACAACTCACCGCCCGAATTGCCGAGTTGGAAGAAGCCCTTTCGCAAGTTAAACAATTAGAAGGTATGTTGCCGATATGTTCCTATTGCCGGCGGGTTCGCGACGACCATGACTACTGGCAACAGGTTGAAACCTATATCGCGGACCGCACCGATGCCAGTTTCAGTCATGGAATTTGCCCAGATTGTTATGAGACCAAAGTGATCCCTCAGTTGGAAGCCCTCAAGAAAAACCGGCCGGATGAGGGGGGTAACTAGATTATTTCAGTTGACCTAAAAATTCATCCAGATGTTTGACGGTTACAGCCCAGTTATCGCGGCGAACATTGTGCCCGGCTCCAGGGACATGAATGATTTTCCCATAAGGGATGGACGCCGCGGCGGTTTGGTTAGTGGCCTGGATTTCAGGAGAATCATCCGCTTTGAGAATGAGCACCGGGCACTGGATTTTGGGGAAATCGTCCCGGATTAAGTGCATGGTTTTCCCGATGTCAAAAACCTGGGGCTGAACCTGAAGTTTCGATTTGGCCCACTCAATTTGATCCACTTCTCGCCAGTCGGGGTGGCCTTGCTGTCGTGCGTTTTCAAGATGTTGGTCTAAACTAAGCGAATGGCCTTGTTTAACCATAATCTTCATCTCAGCCAACCAGATGTCTCGTTGGGCAAATTCTTCTTCGGTAGGGGGCACAATGTAAACCGGGTCTTCGAGGATAGCGGCTGTGAGAACTTCTGGATATTTAGCCGCAAACCGGACGGCGGTGCGCGCCCCCATTGAATGCCCATAAAGAATCGGCTGCTCCAAACCAAGGTTTCGGATGATACCGGCTACATCATCGGCGTGATGATCGGCTGAATAGCCGCTTGCGGGGGCCTCGGATTGACCATGTCCCCGGGCGTCAACCAGGATGACATCGTAATTTGGGGCTAAGTGTTCGGCTAACCGTAACATGCAGCGGCCATTATCGGCAATCCCATGGCATAAAATGAAGGGCTGTTTCTCCCCGCCAGTCCGTTCAATATGGATTGTGAGGTTGTTGGTGGTAATGAAGTGTGATGTAGTTTGCATCGGGGTATCTCCATAGATTTATCTAAGTGGACTCCGGAAAGTATTTTAATTACGTCATTCGAGGAGGCCCTTCGACAAGCTCAGGACTAACTCCGCCGACGAAGCAATCTACTAGACCGGCATTCAGACTGCTTCGTTCCGCTCGCAGTGACACCGAATTTGTAAGATATCTTATGATTTTAGTTTCCGCTAAAGCGGACAAAAAAGTCTCACCTATGGTATGAAA
>CAYVQU010000027.1:0-40323 GCA_964453155.1 uncultured Anaerolineales bacterium
ACTTTTGCTGTTTTGAGGAGGGTCTAGCACCCTTTTTGCAGTAGAGTCTCCTGTTAATACCTTTAAAATTGTTTCAAATCATCCTTCCAAGAAAAATAATTGTATGGATAAATGATTCTACAACAATTCTTTGACAGCCTCCAGGGTAGGTTTGATGATTGGGGCTTCACCCGCCGACTGCATCGCCGCGTTGACATCTTTGAGGCCACTGCCGGTATTGACCACCACAACCAGATCATCAGATTTGATGAGATCGTCATTGAGGGCTTTCTTCAACCCGGCATAAGACGTGGACCCGGCCGGTTCAGCAAAAATTCCGACTTTTCCGAGATCGGCTATTGCGGCGATGATTTCAGTATCTGGGACGGTGATATAGGCCCCACCGGTTTGGGTGGCGGCGCGGAGGGCTCGCAGGCCATCCCGCGGCAAATCAACAGAGATGCTGTCCGCCCGGGTGGTCGCGGCAACCGGTTGAACATCCTCATTTCCAGCATTGAATGCATTGGCAATCGCGGCCGATTCGTCCGATTGAATCCCAAAAATTCGGGGCGTTTTTTCGATAAGACCGAGGGCTAATAAATCCTTGAATCCTTTGTGGATGCCCGAGATAATATTGCCATCACCGACGGATACAAATATATTGAGTTGTTTACCCGGGTCCGCAATTAGCAGTTGTTCCCAAATTTCAAAGGCGGCGGTTTTCTTCCCTTCCGCGGTGAAAGGATTGTAACCCGTGTTGCGGCAGTACCACCCGAACGCTTGAGCAGCTTCAACGGAGAGATCAAAGGCCGCGTCATAGTTGCCGTCCACGAGTAGGACTTTAGAGCCGTAGATCAACAACTGAGCGATCTTAGCCGGCGGGGCTGTTTTGGGAGCAAAAATAACCGATTGATGCCCGACCGCGGCCGACATCCCGGCCAGGGCGGCACCGGCATTCCCGGTGGAGGCCGTCACGACGATTTCAGCCCCGATTTCGCGGGCCCGGGCTACCACCACAGTCGAGGCGCGGTCTTTGAAGGAGGCCGTCGGGTTGCGGCTCTCATCCTTGATCCAGATGTTTTGGAGACCGAGTTCGTCTTTCAAAACCTGGGGCGAGAACATGGGGGTCCAACCGGCAGCCCGGAAAGGAGTCATTTTTCCACCGGGTTCAGAAACCGGTAACAGGGGAAGATAACGCCATAGAGAGGCGTCACCCTTCAAGATCAGATCATCGACCGACTTTTTCTTGAGCCCATCATAATCTAGGACTACATCCAGATTCCCACCATCCGCGGGGCAGGTATAGGTTACATCGTTGGGGCCGTACTCGGTATCACAAATCGAGCAGCGGTAGCCAATAAACTTGGTCATGCAGTGGGTTCTCCTTCTTCTTGAACGCCGGCCATCAGCAGGCCGAGTTTTTCAGGGGTGGCTTCATCCCGGGGGACGATGCCCATAATTTCACCGTGGAAAATGACAGCGATGCGATCCGACAGTGCCATAACTTCGTCCAGATCTTCAGAAATCATTAAAATAGCCGTGCCATCGCCGCGTTGTTCGAGTAATTGTTCGTGGACATATTCGGTCGCGCCGATATCGAGGCCGCGGGTGGGTTGGGCGGCGATCAATACGCGGGGTTTGCGAGACAATTCGCGCGCCAACACCACTTTTTGGATATTACCCCCCGACAAACTTTTCGCTGGCGTTTCTCGCGAGGGGGTTTTGACCTGAAAATCATCAATGAGTTGGTCGCTGTGCTGAGCAATGGTTCTCAGATTGAGAAAGCCCGATTTCGAGTAGGGCATTTTATGATGTTCGCGCAGAATTAAATTTTCGGCAATCGTAAAATCTTTGATCATGCCATCCCGCATTCGCTCTTCAGGAATGTAGGCTAACATCCGATCGGTGCGGGTACCGGGAGGCAGGCTGGTGATATCTTCCTCCTCGAGGGTAATCTGCCCGGCGGTGACTTCTCTTAGCCCGGTGACAACTTCAGCTAATTCTCGCTGTCCGTTGCCGGAGACTCCCGCCAACCCCAAAATTTCACCGGAATAGACGTCGAGGTCGACGGAGCGGAGCGCCGGGGTACCGCGGTTACTATCGCAGGAGACCCCTTTCAGGCACAGACGAGGTTCACCCCGCTCAACGGTCTTGATGTCGCGCGTCATACTGACTTCACGCCCAACCATCCAATTCGCCAGGTCGGCCTTGGTGGTTTCCGAGGTTGCCCGAGTGCCCATCTTGCGTCCATCTCGCAACACCGAAACGCGGTGGCTGATATCGATCACTTCGTGCAATTTATGCGAAATGAAGATCAGGGCATGCCCATCATTCACCATCTGGCGCATGATGACAAAAAATTCGTCAACTTCTTGAGGTGTCAGAACCGCAGTGGGTTCGTCGAGAATGAGGAGCGCGGCGCCCCGGTAGAGGGCCTTGATGATCTCCACCCGCTGCTGCTGCCCCACTGAAAGCTGCCAGATGTAAGCGTCAGGGTCGATTTGCAACCCGTAAATATCGGCCAACTCAAAAATCCGAGCCGTCACTTTGTCGAGGTCGGTAAGGGGACCGCGCGAGGAGGGTAAACCCAGGGCTACATTTTCGGCCACCGTCAGGGTTTCCACAAGCATAAAGTGCTGGTGGATCATCCCAATCCCGAGATTAATCGCATCCGTCGGCGAAGAGATATTGACCGGCTGTCCGTTGAGCAGAATTTCACCTTCATTAGGGGCGTACAACCCGTACAAGACTTTCATTAAGGTACTTTTTCCGGCCCCATTCTCCCCTAAGAGGGCATGGACCTCCCCAGATACAACGTCAAAATCGACATTATCATTCGCCAACACACCTGGGAACCGTTTGGTGATCCCCTTCAATTCCAGACTGTCGATCCGGTTATGCCCTGAAGGTAGTTTATTGTTTTCGGTCATATTTTTTTCCTGAATTGCTTTTTTTGTACGCGGATGTGACGGATTTTACGGATTATTCAATTTTTAACGCAAAGGCGCAGAGATGCAAAGGTGCGAAGAACTTGTTTGGAGAATTTTCAATTCTTATTTCGAGATGAATAACTTTGTTATTTTTCTTCTTTACGTTATTCCACAAAATCCGTCAGATCAACCTACAAAAGGAAGGTGATGCGTGCCGATGAACCGACACGCATCACACTTCACGATTTACTTGCTACTCAAGCTCAATCGTGATCGAGCCATCGACAATGCCTTGAACGGCTTCTTCACCCGCAGGTTGGAATTCTTCGATCAAGGGGAAATCGGCGTTGTATTCAATCACCAAACCACCATTTTCGAGAGTCAGCACGAAAGATTGACCACCGTAGGTCTCACCAGCGATGAGGGTGACCATTTCTTTAAGAAGAACTTCCCAGTGGTAGATTTGATTGGCAACGACGATGTCGGGGGCCAGAGAGGATTGGGAGGCCTGGGTGCCGAACCAGTAGGCGCCATTTTCTTCGGCCACACCAATCGCACCCACAACCATTTGGGCGGTCCCGGCGAGGACATCCGCACCGGCGGCGATGTGGGTGTTGGCGGCTTCGGCTGCCAGGGCCACATCCGAGAATGAACCGATGTAATTGACATTGACCTGAACATCAGGATCCGTGGCGGTAACTCCAGCGACAAAACCATCGATGTATAATTTGGCATCGCCGGTCTCAATCGGACCGACAATCCCGATCACGCCGCCTTCGGTGAGTTGCGCGGCCATAACACCATTGACGTAACCGCCTTGGTCTGAACGCGCTTCATAGGCAAAAATGTTCGGTTCGCCAAAGGTCTCAACTGTTGTGCCCCAGGCAAAGCTGGTCTCGGGGAAGTCGGGGGCGATTTCTTGGAGGGAGGACCCATATTGGGACCCATGGGCAACCACGAGATCATACCCTTCGGCGGCATAGTCGCGAATCGCGGCCGCGGCGTCATCAACCACAAACATACCTTCAGAGTAAACAAATTCCATCTTGTCGGGGCCGCCCAACCATTCCTGGATGGCGGTCAAACCATCGTACATACTCTGGCTGAAAGCCAGGTCGTTGATAGCACTCGGCATGACAACGGCAACTTGGAAGACGTCATCAAAGGCTGGGGCCATCATTTCGTCTTCTTTCTCCATCGGGGCCATCGCTTCGCCACCGAAAACGGAAACGGAACCATCAATGATGCCCGCAACGCTGGCTTCAGCCAGGTCTTTGACATCGGCGGGAAGATCGAAGGCGTCGTTATATTCCATTACCAGACCACCATTTTCGAGGGTCAAGGCGTAAGATGAGCCCCCGTAAGTTCCGGCATGGATCAAATCGACCATTTCGTTGAACAAGACTTCCCAGTGGTAAATCTGGTTGGCGACAACAATGTCAGGGGCCAAGGAGGACTGGGAGGCCTGGGTGCCGAACCACAGGGCGCCGTTTTCTTCGGCCACACCAATGGCGCCGACCACCATTTGGGCAGTTCCGGCCAAAACATCAGCACCGGCTGCAATGTGGGTATTCGCCGCTTCAGCTGCCAGGGCCACATCGGAGAACGAACCAATGTAATTGACGTTAACCTGAACGCCCGGATCAGCGGCTTTAGCACCGGCCACAAATCCATCAATGTACAATTTGGCATCGCCAGTCTCAATCGGACCGACCACACCAATCACACCACTTTCGGTCAGATTAGCGGCCATCACACCATTGACGTAACCGCCCTGATCGGAAGCCGCTTCATAGGCGAAGATATTCGGTTGGCCAAAGGTTTCCACAGTGGTGCCCCAGGCAAAGCTAGTTTCGGGAAAATCGGGGGCGATTTCCTGGAGGGAGGAGCCATACTGTGAACCGTGGGCAACGACGAGGTCATAACCTTCGGCCGCATAGTCCCGAATTGCGGCGGCAGCATCATCTACCACGAACATCCCTTCGGAGTAAACTAATTCCATCTTGTCGGGCCCACCCATCCCATCTTGGATGGAAACCAGGGCATCATACATACTCTGGCTGAATGCCAGGTCATTGATGGCGCTGGGCATCACAACGGCGACGCGGAAGGGACCTTCGTCCATCATTTCTTCTTCAGCCGGTTTTTCTTCAGCGACAGGTTCTTCAGCGGCGGGCTCTTCCATCGGTTTCTCTTCAGCCGGAGTCGTGCAAGCCGATAGGACCATGGCAAAGACCAATAAAAGCAAAAACAATACTTTTGTGAACTTCATTTGAGTTTCTCCTTCTCTAACTTTTAAATTACTCATTTTGAGTTTACCAATATATGTTGAACGGATTCTTGGGTCGACATCACCTCCTTTTTCCGTACATGGATTTTATAGATCACCCGGAATTTTTCGGATCAATTTATATCCGTTAAATCCGTTTGATCCGTGAAGAAAATATTTTAATCGCCGCGTTCGAATGGTTTTGTCAGCGCTGAGGGTGCGCCGCGAACGCGGGAAACAGTTACAACCAAAGCCAAAATTGTGAGGATATACGGCATCATGACAGCGATATCTGAGGGGATTGGGATCCCCAAAACCTGGACCCAGAGTTGGAGGGAGTTGACGAGACTGAAGAGTAAGGCCCCGCCCAAAACACCCCAGGGGCGCCAGCCGCCGAAATAAACCAGGGCGACCGCGATAAAGCCAAGTCCGCTGGTCATGTTTTGCTGGAAAACGTTGAGGAGGGCAATGGAGAGGGAGGCCCCTGCGATACCGGAGAGCATGCCGCCCAAAATAATTGTAAAATAACGGATCCGGGCCACACTGACCCCGAGGGAATCGGCCGCTTCGGGGTTTTCGCCAACCGAACGGATTTTTAGTCCCAAGGTGGTCTTATTGATCACAAACCAGGCCAACGGGACGAGTAAAAACGCCCCATAAACCAAAATATTTTGACGAAAGAAGATTTCGCCAACGACCGGGAGATCGCTCAACACCGGAATATGAACTTTTGAGAACCCTTTGACAGTCTCAACGGTGCCTAACATTTTTTGGAAGAGCAAGTCGCTCATTCCTAAACCAAAGAGGTAAAACCCGATCCCACTAATACCTTGGACAGCTTTGAGATTAACGGTCACGAAGGCCATTGCTAACCCCATTAGACCCCCAACGACAATTGCTGCCAAAATACCTAACCATAAATTTTCTGTGATAAAAGCGACATAAAAAGCCGCGAACGCGCCTAATAACATCTGGCCTTCCACACCTAAATTTAGGACACCACTACGTTGGCCGAAAGTTTCACCAATGGCGGCATATAAATAAGGGGTTGCCAAACGAATACCCGAGGCTAAAATTCCAATTAAGACGGTGGCAGAGAAAAGTTCAGAAATCATGTAGCCACCTCCTCAGTAGCAGGATCCCCTTTGGGTGGCTCAGACCCCGGTGGGGGCAGGTTTTCCTCCTCGGTCATCACACTCAAGCGCCTTTTTTGTCGCCGCTGCCGCCAAATCTCACTGCTGACAACGAAAATGACGACCAAACCGTTGAGGGCAATGATCATTGCGGAAGGTACCTGGACCACCCGCTGCATTTTATTGGCCCCCACCAAGAGGGCTCCGAACAAGATTGAAGCCGGAATAGTCCCCAAAGGATGGAGTTGGCCGAATAGTGCGGCCACAATCCCATTAAATCCGGCACTCCCCGTAAATCCGGTGGCAGAGCCATCGGTGATCATGCGGTAATTGACACCATACACCTGAATGGCGCCCGCCAAACCCGCAAACGCGCCGCTCAAAAAGAGGGCTAAAACGATATTGCGGTTAACGTTAATCCCGGCATAGCGAGAAGCATCCGGGTTCTGCCCAACGGCGCGAATGCGATATCCAATTGTCGTCCGCCAGAGCAGGATATAAACCAAAAATGCCAGAACAACCGCTATCACCGCGCCTAAATGCAAGCGAGTGGGTACCCACCGAGGAAGCCTAAATTGATCAAGCAAGCGGGCCGTTTGGGGGATTTTCGAGGCTAATTCGAGTTGGGCCGGGTCAATCATCGGACCGCGCAGCAAGAAATTCATCAACTGGACCGCGATGGCGTTCATCATAATCGTGCTGAGAATCTCGTTGACCCGGAAATAGGCCTTCAAAAATCCTGGGATTCCGCCCCAAATCGCCCCGCCAAAAAACCCGACAATCAGCGCGACGATAATGACCAGCCAGCCCGGCGATTCGGTCATATTTAAGCCTACCAGGGTTGCCATTATGGCCCCCACAACCATCTGGCCCTCCCCACCGATATTGATGACATCGGCCCGGAAAGCGATACAAATCCCCAAGCCTACGAGAAGCAGCGGCGTGGCTTTGACCAAGGTTTCAGCTATCGCATTGGTGCTGCCAAATGCGCCCTCCCAGAGCGCGCCATAAGCCTCTCCGGGATTGACTTTCAACAGGATTAGCATCAAGGCCCCCACCGAGAGGGCGGCCAGGGTTGCAAATACGGGCAACAACCCATCAATGAGTTTCGAAAACCATTCTTGATTTTTTAACCAGTTGGGCATGGGCGTTCTCTTTCAGTAATTTAATGGAATGGATTCGTACGAAGGCGTGAAACGTAAATCGTGATACATGATTTAGAAATTAATCATATGGCGAAGTGTCAAATCGGGCGTACAATCCAAAATGGTCGGAAGGATAGATATCTGAATCGGGCGATTTGGGTTGATCGAGCACCACTTCACACTCAGTGGTGTGTAGCCGGGGGTCGACGAATATGTAATCGAGGGTCCCTTTCCATTCTGGTTCAGGTTTGGTACGGGCGCGCAAAGCCCAACTTGCCAGGCTGCGCAATTTCGATTTACTTGATTTCGGCAATGGGGTCGGGCAGGTAAATTCAGGCTCTTCACCGTGAATGGCCCGATGAGCAGAGTCGAAGTATTTCCGCATCGTCAGGATGGATTTGGTTTTTGGCATCCCGTTGAAATCACCGGCAACGATTACGGGCATATCGACGGGCTGGGTATCTAACCAATCCAGGAGGAGTTCAACTTGAGCATCGCGCTCATCAGATTCGCCTGGACCCCAAAAAAAATGTCCATTGGCAAGAATCGCTATTTGATTGTCTATACGAAATTCGATGAGCTGGGCAACCCGATTTTGGGTTAATAAATCGAGGATTTCATGGCGTTTCACCGGGAAGCGACACAAAATGGCAATCCCCTCTTCATCCTTCTGGGCTCCGGTTTTTGGGCACAAATATAAATTGTACAGATTTTCGTCATCGTCTTTCAGCGCGTTCAACTCCTGAGCCAACCAATGTGCGTTACTGGGGCTTTCCTTGAGTGAAACTTCTTGCAACGCGATTAAATCGGGATTGAGTGCCGCAAGCTGATCTACCAGCAATTGGCGCCGTTTGTTCCAGAATGAGAGATCAACCAGGATGTTGATCGTGACGATTGAAAATTCAGACATAATGCCACTATTGTATAGACAACTAAGACGTATCTGATCCGATTACACTATAATTAAACCACATTAGAAGGATGCATTTCGTCCTGAAACAAACCCACTTATATCAATGTCCACGCTCGCCGCGGACATAAGGCAATCCTAACGCGGCGGGGGCACCCAATCGCTTCCGGATCGCGGCTCGAGACCCCATCACCAGTGCGATGATTGTCAGTAAATAGGGGGTCATTTGGAGGAAAAAGCCTAAATTTGAATTGATGTACAACGGATTGGTAAACCCAAACAGCAAGGCTGGCCCTTGCAAATCCAAAATTCCCCGCCGGATGGCTCCAAACAGATAACCACCGAGCGCGGCCCGCATGGGATTCCACTGAGCAAAGATCACTAATGCCACCGCAATCCAGCCCTGACCAGAAGTAGTTTGGCTGCTGTACCAACCAGGAGAAACGCTCAAACTGATTGTGGCCCCTGCTAATCCGGCCAGACAGCCACCGACAAAGGTATAAAAATAGCGGGTGCCATACACGCTGATCCCCATCGTATCCGCGGCGGCGGGCATTTGGCCGACCGCGCGCAAGTGGGTTCCTGGGCGGGTTTTATGGATGAAGAGATGGCACAACGGGGCAAAAATATAACCCACGTACACTAAAATGCTGTGATCTTCAAAGAAAACCGGACCGATGAAGGGGATCGCGGCTAAACCGGGAATATCCACCAGGGGGATGAGGGGGGGATTCTGGCCCGTGAGACCTTCGCCTAATACCAACGCCAACCCGGTTCCTAAAAATGTCAATGAGAGACCGCTAACCACCTGATCGGCCTGAAAATGGATGGTGACCAACCCGTGGGCCAAACTCAAGATGCCACCGGCAATCATGGCGACGACCAAACCTAACCAGGCATTTTGGGTCGAGAGTGAGACGCTAAATCCCGCCATCGCGCCGATCAGCATCATCCCTTCAACCCCCAGGTTCAAAATACCCGAGCGTTCGGCCAAAACTTCACCGATTCCCGCAAATAACAGGATGGTTCCGGTCGCAATTCCAGCGTGAAGAATGATTTCAATATTCATGCGAACTCCTATTTATTGCGGACGATCCGAAATTGGTAGCGAGTCAAGACATCACTGCTGATGACCATGAAGAGGATGATCCCTTGCAGCAGGTTGGCCAACCCCGAGGGCTGGATTTCGCGGCCAGCCACAATCAAGCCGCCGAACAAAATCGAGACGATGATCACCGCAAAGGGATCGAGTTTGGCTAACCAGGCCACAATGATCCCGGTAAAACCGTAACCCGATGAGATTTTCTCCTGCAACCGGTGGACAACGCCCGAAATCTCGGACATCCCGGCTAAACCGGCCAACGCGCCTGAGAGCATCATCACCAAAACCACATTGCGAGTGATGTTCAACCCTGCGTAGCGGGCGGCTTCGGGATTATCACCAATAAGATTGATCTCATAGCCCCAGCGAGAGCGTTTGAAGACCCACCACATGAACCCGGCCGCAATCAAGCCGAAAACAACGCCCAAGTGGAGGGTGATCCCCGAAAAAATTGGATATTCGCGAGCCAAGTCCGCCAAACGGGGCAGCCAGGCGGTTTTCGGAAACGTCGGAGTCATTTGGAATCCGGCATCGCTCCATTTATCGAAAATCCAGAAATTGTTCCACAGAATGGCGACGTAGTTGAGCATCAGGGTGGTGATGATTTCGTTGACGTTGTATTTGGCTTTCAAGAAACCTGGGATAAACCCCCACAACGCCCCACCGATCATCCCCATGACAACCATCAGGGCAATGGTCACAAATTTAGAGCCGGTTTCGGGCACAATCGGGATTAAAACCACCAAGCTGGCGAAGAAGGCGCCCATATAAAACTGACCTTCAGCCCCGATGTTCCACATCTTCATCTTGAAAGCCACAGCACAAGCCAACCCCACCATGATCAGCGGGGTTGCTTTGACCATTGTATCGGAAAAGACGGCCCAACTGCCAAAGGTGGCTTCAAAGAAGAATTTGAGTACCCGCCAGGGGTCACCACCGATGATTTTCAGGATAATGCCGCTAATAATAAACGCCACCACTACTGAGCCGATTGAAGTTGCAAACGGCAGCCAGCGGGGTACATCCTCAGTTCGTTTTTCAAAGCGAATGGAAAATGGGAGGTTCATTGTTCGCTCCGTTTCTCACCGGTCATCATCAAACCGATCTCATTGATATCCGCACCATCGGCGTCAACCACCCCCATGATCTCACCTTCATAAATTACGGCGATTCGATCACTAAGGGAGAGCAATTCTTCCAACTCTTCCGAAATCAATAAAATGGCGGTGCCGTTTTCACGCTGTTCAAGGAGTAAATGTTGAATGGCCTCGATCGCTCCCACATCCAGACCGCGGGTGGGTTGGACCGCGACCATCATCTCAGGGGAAGCCGAAATTTCGCGGGCCAGGATCACTTTTTGCAAGTTCCCGCCCGAGAGTTTGCGCGCCATTGTCCGCACGCTGGGGGCCAGGATGTCATATTTATCTTTTAATTTCCGAGCATGCCGGCGGGCTCGGGTGAAATTGATGCTCCAGCCATTCCCAATGGGATCAGCATGGTAGTTTTTCATGATGGTGTTTTCGGTAATACTCAAATTGGGAGCCGTACCCACTTTGGTCCGATCTTCGGGAATATGGGAAACCCCGCTGTTGATCGCTTTACTTGGGGGTTCGTTCGCGACTTCTTCGCCGTTGATCACAATCGAGCCTTTACAGGGGCGTAATCCGGTGATTACCTCGGCTAATTCGCTCTGACCATTACCGGCCACCCCAGCAATCCCTAAAATTTCACCACTGCGAACTTCAAGGGATAATTTGTTGAGGGCCTGAATACCTTTATTGTTCTCAGCACTCACCCCGTTTACTGCCAAGACGACTTCTCCGGCTTTTTGGGGTTTTTTCTCCACCCGGAAGACGACTTTGCGCCCGACCATCCACTCGGCCAGTTTTTCACGGGTCACTCCCTCGACGCTGACACCTTCGGCGGTCGCCACCCCTTTACGCAATACTGATAGACGATCGGCAACGGCAGTGACTTCGTGGAGTTTGTGGCTGATGAAAATGATCGATTTGCCTTGCTCCGTCATCGACCGCATGGTATTCATCAATTCATCGATTTCTTGGGGAGCCAAGACCGCGGTGGGTTCATCCATGATGAGAATGTTTGCGCCCCGGTAAAGGGTTTTCAGGATTTCGACTCGCTGTTGTTCACCAACAGAGAGCTGCCAAATTTTGGCAGTAGGATCCACTCGCAAACCAAATTGATCCTGCAAATCCAGGATTTTTTTGTCATATTCGGGGAGGTTCATGATAAAGCGGGGTTCATCCAGCCCGAGAAGGATATTCTCGGTCACCGTTTGCGTCGGCACCAACATAAAGTGTTGGTGAACCATTCCGATCCCTTTGGCAATCGCATCTTTAGGAGAGTTAAAACTAACCGCTTCCCCATTAATTTTGATCGTCCCTGAGGAGGGTTTGTACAACCCAGCTAGGGCGTTCATCAGGGTGCTTTTCCCCGCCCCATTTTCCCCCAAAAGGGCGTGGATCTCACCCTGAGTAAGGGTGAGGTTGACGCGGTCATTGGCCAAGACACCGGGAAAACGGATCACGATGTCTTGCATTTCAACCACCGGTGGTACGGCTTGAGGGTTTTGTTTTGGATCACTCATCATAGAAAACACCTACTTCCAGCTTGGAACGTCGTACTTTTTATGAAGATAACGCTATTGATGTTCTAGCATAAAATCAATTATAAAACTAAGGCAACCAGCAAAATAAAGAATAAAGTCAAATAAGAACGTTTGAACAACTTCCAGGAAGATTCGGTTCGCATTTTCTGATAGTGAAACTCCCCAGTGATAATGACAAAAGCCAGCCAAAAACCAACAAATAAAATCGTTGACCATTGGCGCAAAACTTGAAACCCCCAGCGGTCAAAACAGCAGGTGCCATACACCCGCAAAATCATCTGCTGAAACTCCAACATGACATATAAACTAAAAACTGCTGATATCAGCCACAATATCAGCGTTACCACCCCCAAAAATATTTCAGATTTCATCCAGACGGGCAATTTGTAGTGTAATTCAGATAGTCTGCCCATAAAAACCTTTCAATTTTTTATCGCGAATATGGCGAATTATCGAATGACGCGAACTTTAATCATTCATTCGCATCATTCGCCCATTTGCGAAATTCGCGATGAAAAAATGGGGCTGGACTCAAATGAGTCCAGCCCATAATAAACCAACTTACTCTAATTCTGGTAATTCAGCCGTGATGTTCTCGTTCCACCAGTACATACAAGTCTGGCAGGGAGAACCGAATTGAGCAAAGCCATCGAGGTCGATCTGTTCTAGGCTAACGCCATCTTCGAGAACCACATTACCCTGGTTGTCGATGATCGGGCCTTTGAAGACGTCGAAGCGGGTGAATTCACCAGCCAGCATGGCATCCATAGTATCTTGGATCAGCTTCAGATCTTCTTCGGGGAGTTCGGCGGTACCTGGCATCATTTCTTCACCTTCCATGAAGCCCAGGAGACCCATCGAGCCGGTATCGGAATCGAAGTATTCCCAGCCGCCCTTCCAGGTGCCAGCGCGGGAGCCTTCGACGATGCGGGCATATTCGGGGCCCCAGTTCCAGTACATGGAGGTCAGGCAGGCGTCGATGGTGCAGTTACCGATGTAATCATAGGTGATGCCCCATTTACCTTCGGGAGCAGCTTCCGCCGGAGCGGGGGTGTCAGCACCGGTCATCACAACCTGAGCACCAGCATCGAAGAGAGAAGCAGAGGCTTCTTTCTCGATAATGGGATCGTGCCAGGTGAAGATCCAGCGCACGTCGATCGTGCACTCGGGGCAGGTTTTCTGGGCACCCAAACCAAAGGCGTTACCCAAGCGGAGTTCTTCGGGAATGGGGAAGGTGGCGATGTAACCCAATTTGGGATTGCCATCCATCATCGCGCGGGAGCCAGCCAACATACCGGCCAAATACTTCATGTTTTCCATCGCACCCATCAAGTTACCAAAGTTAGCTTCGTTGGATTTGAAACCGGAGATGTGAATGATGTCAATCTCAGGGAACTCTTCCGCCACGATTTCAGAGGCATCCATGAAACCGAAAGAGGTGGTGAAGATCACGTCGAAACCTTTGCGGGCCAAGGAGCGGATCACCTGCTCGGAGTCGGCGCCTTCCGCGACGGTCTCAACATAAGCGGTATGTACGCCTTCGAGATTATCCTCAACGTACATGCGGCCAACATCGTGAGCCTGGGTCCAGCCACCGTCATCGTGGGGACCAACGTAAACGAATGCTACATTGTAGCAGCCTTCAATAGTTGCCGGAATTTGGTAAGCGCCTTCGGTCTCACCAGCGGCTTCGGCTTTGCAGTCGACTTCGCCAGCCGCGGGCTCTTCGGCACCACCGCCACAAGCTGCCAGCACAAAAGCGCCGATCAGGATCAAACTAAACAACCAAAAAATACTTTTCTTCATTAGGTTAACTCCTCCAGAGTTGGTGTTGTGCGGTTTGTACATTATTTTGGGATAACTTGATTTTCCACACAACTAATCAAAAACGGATTTGAACTCGTGAAAACAAATGGTTTGACGATCTCGCTAAACAAAACCTCCTTCCACACGTTCAGTTTTTATTTGCCATCTGGCGGTATTATCATATCGCATTCAGTTCAAAAAATCACATTTTTTCGCCGCGAATTTATGAATCTGTAATGAACCATCAAATGACTGCGGGAGGTTAAACCAACCTCCCAATATTGTCTATACAACCACATTAAAGAATTGAAGATTTTAAGGTTCGTACTATGGAACAATCCAGGTGCCAGTTTCGCCGTTGAGGGCCCGTTTCATGTTCGGTGGATCGGTGATCAGAGCTTTCTTGCCGCCTTCCTTCAGGAATTTGACAATGGCCTGCATCTTGGGCAGCATGCTGCCAGGAGCGAAGTGGCCTTCTGCAATGTATTGTTCGGCCTCCGCGACCGTCATTTCATCCAACCACTTTTCATCGGGTTGATTGAAATTGAGCGCCACTTTCTCAACCGCCGTGGAAATCAAGAGGAGGTCGGCTTCAACGAGGTTGGCCAACAGCCCGGAGGCGAAGTCTTTGTCAATGACAGCTTCGATCCCGCGGATGAATCCACTGGGGCGTTCCACAACCGGAATCCCGCCGCCACCCACTGCGACTACGATGAAGTCATCATCAACCAGGTTTTGGATGGCATCAATTTCAACGATTTCCATCGGTTTCGGCGAAGGGACGACCTGCCGCCAGCCGCGTCCGGCATCCTCGACAAAAGTCTGGCCGGTTTTCATGCGCTCTTTGGCAACATCTTCTTCCAAAAATGAACCAATCGGCTTGGAGGGTTTTTCAAAGGCCGGGTCATCCGCCGCAACTTCAACTTGAGTGACCACGGTTACGGCTTTGTTGTCCATCCCGCGTTTTTTGAATTCATTTCGCAAAGCTTTTTGGATCATGTAACCGATGGCGCCCTGCGTATCTGCACCACAGTAATCCAGCGGGACGGGATGCAACTCATGCAAAGCCAATTCGGACCGCCGGAGAATGAACCCCACCTGGGGACCATTCCCATGGGAAATGATGACCTGCCAGCCATCTTCGATCATATCGGTGATATGTTGAACCGTCTCTTTGACCGCGTCAAATTGATCAGGGATGGATTTGCGGTTTTTATCGACGACGAGGGCGTTACCGCCTAGGGCTACGACTGCTAGTTTTTTCTTGGCCATTAGCTCCTCATCGTTAGGGCCTTGACGGCCTTCTGGGCGTGCATCCGGTTTTCAGCTTGATCGAAAACGACCGATTGGGGGCCATCCATCACTTCGCTGGTAACCTCAACATCACGGTCGGCGGGCAGGGGGTGCATGTAAATGGCGTCTTCATCAGCAACGGCCATCTTCTGGGCGTCGGTGATCCAGTCTTTGTATTGGTCCTGGATGCGTTTGCCCTCATCGGGGTCATTGGTGGTCATCAGGGGGCCCCATGATTTGGCATAGACGATGTCGGCATCTTTGAAGCCCTCTTCCATATCGTGGACAACCTCAAAGTTGGTCTTGAATTTTTTGGCCTGCTCTTGGGCCTGTTCCATGATTTCGGGCATCAATTTGAACTCGGGAGGATGGGAGAGAGTCACATCCAGGCCAAAGCGGGGCATCTGCAGGATCAAAGATTGCGGTACCGACATCGGTTTGAGGTATGAAGAAGCATACGCCCAGGAAACCACAATCTTTTTCTTGCGTAGATCACGGCCCTTTTTCTCAATGATGGTCATGATATCGGCCAGGCATTGGAAGGGATGGTAAATATCACACTGCATGTTCAAAACGGGGACGCGGGAGGCTTCGGCAACATAATTTATGTACTTGTTACCAATTTCCCAATCACAGTGGCGGATGGCGATACCATCGAAGTAGCGACCCAAAATCTCGCCCAATTCTTTTTCAGTGTCACCATGGGCAACCTGGGTGGTGCGGCTCTCGATGAAAGCGGCGTGGCCACCTAATTGAGCCATTCCGGCCTCAAAAGAGCAACGGGTGCGGGTGCTGCTGAAGTAGAATAGCATCCCCAAAACTTTGTCGCGCAGTAAGGCATGGGATTCACCCAAAGCACGTTTGCGTTTCAAGTCAAAAGCAACATCCAAAACGGTTTCAACTTCTTCTTTCGAGAAGTCGAGGTCACCGATGAGGTCTCGGTTTCGTAGATCGGTTAACATAATTGGTCTCCAAAATTTGTAGGGGCGCAACATATTGCGCCCCTACGAATAATTTATTCCATCACGCCCAAAACAGAAGCCAGAAGTGCCATGCGCATCACAACACCGTTGAAGGCTTCCTGCCAATAGCGGGACCAGCGGGTGATATCCACATCGGGAGGAATTTCATCCATACGGGGCAAGGAGTGCAGCAGGATGGAATCCGATTTGGCTTTGTTGACCAGCAAATCCTTGGTGATCTTGTAATTGGCGGGGGTCATACCGACATCACCATCGCGCTCGTCGCGGGATTTAGTGTAATCGGGCTGGACGGTGGGTTCCACCAAGATGACATCGGCGTCGCCAATGACATCACCAACGTGGTCGGCGAAGGCATAGTCGAGGCCCATGGCGGTGAAATCTTCCTTATAATTCTCAGGCATTTCCATACCGGGAGGGGCCACGAAGGTGATGGGGCAGTCAAATTGGGTCAGGGCATGACCCAGGGAGTGCATAGTGCGCATCCGCATATCGCCAACGGCCACCCACTTCAAACCATCGATGGTGCCTTTTTCGCGCAGCACGGTGTAGAGGTCGGTCAGGATTTGGGTGGGATGTTCGCCCCAGCCGTCACCACCGTTGATGACCGGCACGGAGGACCATTTGGCGGCCTCGTGGGGGGCACCAAGTTGGAAGTGGCGCATAACGATCACGTCACCGTAGAACTCCAACATTTTGACGGTATCTTTAATGGACTCCTGGTAGAAGTCACCGGCGCGGGTCATTTTGGCGTCGGAGAAACCGGTCACCGCACCACCGAGACGCAGCATGGCGGCCTCGTGTGCCAGACGGGTGCGGGTGGAGGGCTGGTAGAAAGCCGTCACCAGGGTTTTTTCCTTTAATAGATCGGTGTTTTTGCGGTTGCGAGCGATTGGCTCCAAAATTTCGGCAACCTCAAAAATGCGGAAGAATTCGTTGCGTTCGAACTCTTTCAAAGATAGAATGTCACGTCCTGCAAAACTACGCATGAGATTTGAACTCCTTCAAAAAATAAAAATAGTAAATTTGTGAAAAACACGGATCACAACGCCAATGAAGCGTAAAGCGTGATTCGTGAAATTAGCTTACATGCCGACTTTCCGGACAACATGGAATCTAAAATATCCCGGCAGAAAATAACTCACTGAATAATCCACCGGTTCACCAGAGGCTGAATACAGCATGGCTTCAAAGCACAAGAGGGAATCACCGCGCTGAATGTTGAGAGCTTTGGCTACGGAGATTGGTGCTGCGACCGCAGCAATTTCACAGCGGGAATTCCCAAGGGGGGGATCACCGCGTTTGAGTAAAAGATCCAAAACCGATCCGGTAAAACCGGAATTGACATCCCGACGGCGGAGATAATGGCGGGGTAATTTATCGATGAGATAAGCTACAGGTTGGTCCTCGACCAGGATGACTCGAGAGACGAGTAAAACTTCGGTACCAGGTTCCACATCCAACTTCTGGGCGGTTTCCTCATCACAAATCCAATTTTTGATTTCGAGTTCCCCCATCGAGACCGGTAGATCAATTCGGTCCGCCAAAGTCTCGATACTTTCTAAAATTTCTAGACCGCTTTCGATAACCCGACTAGGTTGGACAACGAAAGTTCCCACCCCCTGGCGGCGGCGCAAACGGCCCTGGGTTTCAAACGTCCGCATAGCTTCGCGCAAAGTAGCCCGGGAAACGCCCAATTGTTTGGCTAATTTGGGTTCTGAGAGCAATTTTTCACCGGGTTCGGTGGCATTGATGACCGCTTCGAGGCGGTGGTGTAAATCTGGGGGCATATATAAATCCGTTACACGTTGTAACGTTCAAACGTTCAAACGTTTACCTTTCGATTATGGGGACAAAATCAAACTTGGTGACGTCCACCAGGCCAAGATCAGAAATTCGTAGTTCAGGGATAACGACCAGGGCCAAAAAGCTGAGGGGCATGTTGGGATTTTTTATAGGGCAGCCGCAATCTTTGAATCCAGCCAAAACACTGGCAGCCTGTTCTGCTACAACCGCGGCATGTTGGTTAGACATCAAGCCAGCGATAGGCAATTCCACCTGCCCAACAACTTCGCCGTCTTTGATCACCACCTGCCCACCGCCAACTTTTCCGAGATGATTGGCAGCCAGCGCCATCTGGGATTCATCTGTGCCGACAACCACAATGTGGTGGCTGTCGTGAGCGACGGTAGTCGCTACTGCGCAAGAGCCTTTAAGCCCAAACCCACTAACCAATCCTACAACTACGCCGCCGGTACCCGCGTGGCGCTCCACCAGGGCAATCTTAAGCAAATCGCGTCCTAAATCTATCTGGATTTCACCATCCACAATGGGAACTTCCATTTTCAGATGCTTGGTCGGGATTTGATTTTCAACGATGCCGATGACATTGGCGGTAACCGTGGCCCGATCACTGTCAACAGATAACTTGAAATCTTCGGCAGAAAGTTCTTTCCCGAGATGAACCGATTTCATCACCCAATCGGGATAGGGATAAGCAGGCATTTCGATAAGAAGTTCCCCATTTTCTGCCACTTTCTGACCTTTGGCAACCACAATTTCGGCCTGGAAATCCTGGAGGTCTGCCACCAACAAAATATCCGCGTAGCGACCAGGGGCGATCTGTCCCATATCCCGCGCCACCCCAAAGTGTTCGGCTGTATTGAGGGTTGCCATCTGGATCGCGACCATGGGCTCGACCCCTTCTTCGATCGCTTTTCTGACTGCTCGGTTGATATGGCCCTCGTGAACTAGCGTTTCAGCGTGAGAATCATCTGTACAGAGCAGGAAATGACGAGTATCGAGGCCGCTTTCAGTGATGGCCGTAATTTGAGCGGCAACATCATCCCAGGCAGAGGCATGCCGCAACATAACCTTCATCCCCTGGCGAACGCGGGCGAGGGCATCTTCAAGCCGGGTGCCTTCGTGATCGTCTTGGGGACCACCCGCGACGTAGGCATGGAAGGGGTTCCCCAAATCGGGGGAAGCATAATGCCCACCAATGGTTTTATTGGCTGCAACTGCGGCCGCCATTTCGGCGTGCATTTTATCGTCGGAGAAAAATACACCAGGGAAATTCATCATCTCACCCAAGCCGATAATTCCGTCCCAGGTCATGGCTTCAGCCACTTCATCGGGGCCAATAAAGGCCCCAGGGGTTTCCAATCCCGGAGCGGAGGGCACGCACGAGGGCACCTGTACCCAAACATGGATGGGTTGAACCGCGGCCTCATCGACCATCAATTTGATTCCCTTTAGCCCAAAAACATTGGCAATTTCATGGGGATCAACAAACATCCCAGTCGTACCGTGCGGGGTAACAGCGCGCACAAATTCCGTCACCGTAACCATGCCCGATTCGACATGCATATGGCCGTCTATCAGCCCTGGGACCAGAAAACGGTTTTCGGCCTCGATCACTTGGGTTTCAGCCCCAATTGTGTGCGAGGCATCCGGACCGACATAGGCAATTCGCTCGGATTTGACCGCGATATCGATATCCGGAATGATCTCACCAGATTGGACGCAGACCCACTGTCCATTACGGATGACGAGATCGGCTGGTTGGCGACCCATCGCGACGTGAACGAGGTCTTGGGTGCGGGTTTTGATAGATTCTACTGTCATTATTTATCCCTCCAAAAGTTGTCTGGCTAATTGATTATGGTCCGAGACTAATTTTCGAACATCCAAATTGACCATCTGGCCTTCTTTGACAACAAACTTACCACCGACGACCGTGTAATCGGTTTTGACTGGAGCGCAGAACAGGACGGCGGCAACTGGATCGTGGAGGGCACCGGCGAAATCAATCTGGTTAAGATTGATCGCGAAGAAATCAGCGCATTTACCGGGTTCGAGGGAGCCAATATCGGTGCGGCCGAGAACGGCAGCAGACCCGCGGGTGGCGATTTCAAGAGCTTGGCGGGCAGTCATAATGGGCGGGGCTTCAGTGCCCGAGAGCGAGGCCCCCATAAGTCCGGCCCGGACCCGAGCGGCCAGCATGGCCTGCCGGGCTTCACCTAGCATATGGTTACCATCATTGCTGGCCGATCCATCTAATCCCAGACCAACTTTGACTCCAGCCGTCAGCATTTCTAAAATTGGGGCAATCCCGGAGGCCAGACGCATATTCGAGGAAGGGCAATGGGCCACCCCGCAGCCAGTTTTAGCATATAGGTTAATTTCTTCATCGTTGACGTGGACCGAATGAGCGAACCAGACATCGTCTCCGATCCAATCGACTTCCTGCATGTATCCGACGGGACGATGTCCAAATAATTCGAGGCAAAATTCTTCCTCATCTTGGGTTTCAGCAAGATGGGTGTGGAGTTGAACCCCATATTCCCGGGCCATGGCGGCCGATTGGCGCATGAGATCGCCGGTCACGCTGAAAGGGGAACAGGGAGCTAGCACAACTTGAGTCATCGATCCCGGATTGGGATCGTGATAGGCTTCAATCAGACGCTGCGAATCTTTCAGGATGTAATTTTCGTCTTCGACCACCGAATCGGGTGGTAAACCGCCATCTGATTCACCTAAACTCATCGAGCCACGGGAAGCATGTAAACGGATGCCGGTTTCAAGGGCGGCGGCGATTTCGTCATCGAGTTTAGAGCCATTGGGGTAAAGATAGAGATGATCAGAGGCCGTGGTACATCCGGATAATGCCATCTCGGCTAATGCGGTTTGAGTGGAAACTCGAATATGATCAGGAGTCATTCGGGCCCAAATGGGGTACAAGGTTTTCAACCAATTGAAAAGATTGGCATCTTGGGCCGCAGGCACCGCGCGGGTCAGGGTTTGATAGAAATGATGATGGGTGTTGATCAATCCTGGCAGGATAATGTGTCCGCTTAGATCGAGAATTTCGTCGGCGGTGGCGGGTAACTCGGAAGTTGAGCCAACCAACTCAATAAATCCATCCCGAATAAAAAGACCACCAGACGCGATTTCGCGGCGGTGGTCGTCCATGGTTACTAGAATTTGGGCATTACGGACAAGAAGAGTAGTCATATGCTTTTTTTACCGAGGGCGGGTTGTCAGACAACTATAGTTTAGCAAATGCATAGATTACTGTCAATTGTCTGACAACCAATCGGGAACTTTGTCAGTCCCAAAAATGACATTTAGGCCGGTGCAAGATTTGGGATTTTTTTATGTGAAACACGGTATGCGCTTTGAATAGGATGCTTTGAAATTTAGCCATGAGATATCAGTGGAGGCAACAAAAAACACCCGCTTTTTCAAGCGGGTGTCATATTCAGTTTTATAGCCTTATTCTAAATCTTCATCGTCAACATAACCAATCACAAAGGATGGCGTTACCACTAGGGTTGTCTGCCCCCCCTTGGTAACTAACACCCGTCCAGTAACTACTTGATTATCTTGATAGTAACTGTACTTATAACTACCCGAGACTACCTGGAAAATGTTCATATCAGGGTTGACCGTCACCAAATAGCTTTCGGGACCAATCAAGGTCATGATGACCGGGAATGAGGCATGGTTGGCAATCCGAAAACGGACCGGTACCGGCTGACTATAGAAACGGGCAGGTTGTATATGCCACTCACAGCTATGTAACAATAAGTTTGTGGTTCCGTTTTTGTTGACAAAAAATTCACCACTAAACGTTTTCCCTTCACAAGCTTCATAAGTATATGTGTTTAGGCCAGAAAATACGCCCTTCATTCGAGTGTAGCCTGGAGTGATATCTTCGGATGCATCTTCATAACCATAAATCTCAAGTACCACGTCTTCAGCCAAATGACTTTTTACCTGAATTGCAGTAGGTTGATGAGCACAAGGGTAAATGGTAAATGAGTAATTATTCGACATATCAACGTTGAAATCCACCGTTCCCTTGCAATATGGATAGGAAATCGTATAAACATCAGAAATAATTTTGGTTTCATCAATATCATATTTTCCTAGATTGATGGTGTAGGATATATTTCCAGTTGCCACATTCGTAAGCGTTACTGCCATTTCATTACCAGATCGATTATCAATGGTCAATGTTTTTTCAGTTGCAGCAAACGCGATAGTAAAAGTAACACTTAACACAAAAATGGTTACTAAGAGCACTATTAGTGTAATTCTTCTTGCTCTCATGAGTTTTCTCCTTGTTTGATTCTCCCTGGTTTAACACCAGAAAAGATCAGTATTTGCAATAATACATTTGGTGACTTTATACCATTATTTGTTAGTTTGGACAACACTCACTCTAGGGATTGAGTGGACGCCAAGCAGGGTCAAAATCAACCGCGGGGTCAATTGTAACCTGGGTCAGATCCTGACCGTTGGGCGTCATGATGTAAATATCGTGGGTGTCAGGGGTGGTCCAACTCTCCAGCGCGAGCCAAAAGCCATCTGGTGAGAATACGGCTTCTCGCATCGGAACCGCACCATACTCAGGGTAAACGTTGAACTCTTTATCAGCCCCACCTGGATAAAGCGCGCCTTGAATATAAGGAATAGTACCTTCACCACCACTTTGGGTAAATACCAAGAAATTACCGTCTGGTGATAATGAGGGGAAGGTGTTTTTCAAACCACCACTAACTGAGAATCTTTCCAAATTAGAACCATCAATGTCCATTTTCCAGATCTGGAATGGCCCATTCACCGTCGATATAAATATGATTTGATTCCCATCTAGAGACCAAATGGCCTGTAAATCCCTAAATTCCGGTTGGGATAGCTGAGTAACTTCTTTGGTAGAAATATCCATTAAGAAGATTTGGGGCCAATCCCCATTTCGTAAAGAAGTAAAGATGATTTTTTTGCCGTCTGGCGACCAGGCTGGGTCATAATCGCCGCCGGGAACGGTGGGTAATTGTTCGATGTTATTCCCATCTTCAGACGCCAGATACAAACTTGAACCTGGGTAAGACTCACGGTTTTCTTCACATGGAGAAATAAAAACTAACAATTTCCCATCTGGAGACCAATCGGGTTGGCAAGCGCCTAATGGAACATTGATGATTTGTTGTAGGTCCGATCCGTCGGAATTGGCGCGCCATATTTGTGGAATACCTGTTCGGTCAGAAGCGAACGTAATTTGTCCATAACCACCTCCCATCGGTGTCGGTGAAGGTGTCAGTGTTATGGTTGGCGTGGGAGTTTCAGTGGGAATACTCGTCGGTGTGGGTGTATTCGTGGGGGTATTGGTTATTTTGACTGTGGCTGTTGGTTCTACCACAATTTCCTCTGGGGTATGCGTCGCGGTAGGTTGTAAGGTATCGGTTGCTGTTGGTAGAACAGGAGTGCTGGTTTCTGTCGGAGTGTTGGGTACGACTACGGTTTCAGTTCCTTTTTCAGGTAACACACCTGGTGATATTGCCACGATATTATCGTAAACTCGATATAGAATTTCTGGATCAAGTAAATATGCACCCCCAACACCGATCACTGCAATGAATAATAAGGATAAAATCGTCCAAAAACACCCGCGACCGCGCCGTTTTTTACGCGGGGGCGTTGCAATTGGAGTGCTATCGGATAATGGGGTACTCACTGGAAGAGGGGCCGATGGAGTTTCTAATTTTGGCGCGACGGGAATATTGGGCGGGGGCGACGTGTCCTCAACATCAATCTTGAGGGCATCGCGATCATCTTCAGATACTGGAGGAATAACACCATCCTCAACCATTTTGCGGACGGTTGTCCCTCGGGCAAGCATCAGCGACTGTTTAAATTCTTCAGCAGTTTGAAAACGGTCATCAGGGTGAACTTCAAGGGCTTTTTCGATTGCGCTGGCAGTCCGGCGAGATATTCGTGAGTTGCGTTTCCGAACAGGGGTCAAATCGGTTTGCTCCATTGTGCGAGCTAAACTGTCCTCCGGAATAACGCCCACCAAGGCAGCATACATGGTCGCGCCCAAGGAGTAAATATCAGATCGATGATCTGTGCGCGCGGCCCCATATTGCTCAGGGGGCGAATAACCCGGAGTCATCGCTCTGGCCCCAGTACTGGTCTGCTGTCCAGCCTGAACGACTTTTGCCAGCCCGAAATCAACTAGAAAAATCTGCCCCTGAGGCGTAATTTTTACATTTCCAGGTTTAATATCGCGATGCAGTACTGGTGGCTTGCGGGTGTGCATATAAGTCAGCGCATCACAAATTGCCGCGCCAATTACCAAAATTTCATCTTCAGGAATAACACCCAAGCGATCCATCCGCTCACGTAAATCTTCCCCCTCAATGTAATCCATGACCAAGTATTGACCCTGACCGTCGATCACAAAATGATCTGATACCCGGGGTAAATTAGTCTGGCGTAAGTTCGCCAATATCACAGCCTCGCGCCGAAACTGACGAGCATACTCATCGGTAGTAAATAAGTTTTCTTTAACCGCGACCTCAACCCCCAGGTTTTCATCAATGGCGCGATAAATCGACCCCATCCCCCCCTGGCCAAGTATTTCTAGGATCCGATAGCGATTATGTAAAAATGCACCGCGTTCAAGAGTCATCGATTTCTTTCACCTACCTTATTGAACGAATGGCAGAAAATCTAGTGAATAAATCTTCAACTACCATCCTCATCAGGATAACATCAGAGTATATCACTAGGATACCCAAACTTTAGCCAACAAAATAGTAAGGCGTTGGTACTATTCCATTATAGCGTAGGATTGCTGGCTGGAAGGAAATTACTATTGTGGTTACCTGAAAAATAATGCCAGATGAACCTAATCTAGTTAGGAAAATCCGGCATTATTTCAGTTTTTGGGTGAACAAATTGATTTGGGCAGATTGATGTGTGGCGGTAAAGCAAGTTGATTTTTTCTAAAGGAACAAACTGCCACTCGCCTAAATATCCAAATTGCGGACTTCACGGGCATGCGTTTGAATAAATCGGCGCCGCGGGGGTACTGCCGCCCCCATCAGCATATCAAAGGTTCGGTCTGCCTCGGCAGCATCTTCAATTGAGACTTGCAGTAAGGTCCGTTCCTCCGGATCCATTGTCGTTTCCCATAACTGAGTGGGATTCATCTCGCCCAAACCCTTATACCGAGAAAGTGTTACCCGGCTATCGGATACCCCCATCGTTTTAATAATTTGGTCTTTTTCACGTTCGGTATACGCGTACTGCATCTTCTTCCGATATGCAATTTTGTAGAGGGGTGGCTGTGCGATGTACAAATGACCGGTTTCAATCAGGGGTTGCATATAACGGAAGAAAAACGTCAGCAGGAGCGTACGGATGTGGGCCCCATCAACATCGGCATCGGTCATGATGATGACCCGCCCATAGCGGAGACCTTCTACATTAAAGCTTTCCCCAATTCCGGTTCCCAAAGCTGAAATCAAGGCTTTTACTTCGTTATTCGCCAAAATTTTATCGAGTCTGGCGCGTTCCGTATTCAAGATTTTCCCGCGTAAGGGCAAGATCGCCTGGAAGTGGCGGTCGCGCCCTTGTTTGGCAGAGCCACCGGCCGAATCACCCTCAACGATGTAAAGTTCGGTCTTTTGGGGATCACGTTCGGAGCAATCGGCCAACTTACCAGGCAGGGTTAGGCTTTCTAAGGCTGATTTGCGGATGACCAAATCGCGCGCTTTACGAGCTGCGTCCCGGGCTCGGGCCGAGGTTAAACACTTGCGGACGATGGCTTTGCCGGCAGAAGGATTTTCTTCGAGGAAAATTCCAAAGGCTTCGCCGACCACCTGTTGGGCCAGGGTCTGGACTTCGGGATTCATCAGCTTAACTTTAGTCTGGCTCTCGAATTGGGGATCTGGGTGCTTAATCGAAATGATCGCGGTCAACCCTTCCCGGGTATCATCTCCTGAGAAGTTCGAATCAGAATCTTTAAGTTGACCACTTTTCCGAGCATAGTCATTGATCGTCCGAGTTACTGCCGACCGCAAACCGGTCAGATGCGTACCACCGTCAATGGTGTTGATCGTATTAGCAAAGGCATAAACCGATTCGGCATATGCATTGGTATATTGGATCGCGGCATCAATTGTGATGCCATCAACTTCTTTTTCAACATGAACGACAGGGTGAATATTGCCCCGATTGCGATTGAGATAGCGAATAAATGAAGTAATTCCTCCCTCAAAATAGAAGGTCATTTCACGTTCGTTGCGCTCATCTTGAAAGTGGATTTTTACGCCCCGAGTGACAAACGCCATTTCGCGGAACCGCTGAACCAAAGTTTCAAAGCGATAATCAAAATCGCCCACAAAAATTTCAGGATCAAATTTAAAGGTCTGGCGGGTCCCGGTATCGCCTTTGGAAACTTTGCCAATAACTTTTACCGGCGCCTGGGGGCGGCCCTGATGATAACGTTGGTAGTGTATTTTGCCATCTCGTTTGACTTCAACTTCAAACCAAGCCGACAAGGCATTCACTGCTGACAACCCAACACCATGAAGCCCACCCGAAACTTTATAACCACCGCCGCCAAATTTGCCGCCGGCATGCAGCATGGTCATAACCAGTTCCAAAGCTGGTTTATTTCGTTCGGGGTGAATATCGACTGGGATACCACGTCCATTATCCGTAACGGTCACGCTACTATCGGAGTGAATTACAACCTCAATTGAATCACAATAATTCGCCAAAGCTTCATCAATCGAGTTATCAACGACCTCATAGACCAGGTGATGCAAAGCTTTAATATCGGTACCCCCGACATACATACCTGGACGACGGCGAACGGCTTCCAAACCTTCTAATACTTGAATATCTTTGGCATCATACGAAACATTTTTTTTATTTGCCACACCAACCTCCAAAACTACATGATCTCAGTATCACGTCCATTCGTTGTGTCAGACGCGGTTTCTTGCATACTTTGCAGCCAATTATCGGCTTGATGATAATAAATGAAACTAGCTGACAACAATCCGGTAGTCACAAAAGCATGTCCAGCCAGACCAATCAACATTAGCCATGAATCAGCCGGAGGGATTCGCCACAAAATATCGAGTCCCTGCGTAATGAGTAATACACTCATAAAAAACAAACTTGTCGTTGGCAAAGTCATCCGGGTAATGTAAACCCCCCGCTTGATAGATTGCCAAACTTTTTCTCGTTTTACAAATATCCCATGCGGAGACAACAACAAGGGAAAAATAATCCAAATTAGAAAACCACCATAGAGCAGTACCCCACATTGGGCAAAGGCGATATTTCCCAAGGCCGCGACTGAAATCATACAACTGGCCGGAATACTAACGCCAACTAACAAGACAAGCCAGGCCATTGCTAACAAAAGAACTTGCCAACTCAACCAGGGCCACTCCGAGATTGCTTTGTACCAGCGAATTTCGCCAGTTACAGCCGCTTGTGAAACAGTTGAGAAATAAAAAGTCCCAAAAATCAATCCAACCAAACTCAAACCTAATACGACCAAAATGATGCTGCCAAAGGAGATTAACTCTACCAATTGTGGCGGGCCTAATGGGGATTCGATAGGCAAGATAGAGGCCATTAAGCTCGAAATACCAACGGGATAACTGCGCAGAGCGACCAGTAAATTGAACTGCTCGGCAGTTAACGCCCAAAGTTCCTGAGCTGACATTAACATTTCGCCAGTTTGGGCATCCGGTACAGCGAGTAAAGACTGATTGACAAGTTCACCGACTACTCGATCAATGATTTCCTTTAGCCGCAAACGCGGAGCCAACCAAATCACCAAATCTAAAGCGATTGGAAATATTATCAGAGCAATATGGTTTGTGATGGTATCAAAACCAGCCACCAGTGTCTTTAACAGGTGGGGGGGAGCAGGCAATGCCTGGGAATTTGTTGTTTTCATAGAACACCTAATTATACCATGTCGACCTGTTTGGTTTGACATTTTACTAAATTATGCTATCCTGTCTACAGGAGTAATTTGACCTATAAATCCAAATTTTTTAACATTGCAAATTATCATTTATTCCATCGGAGCTGGCGATGAATCCTCATGTAAATACCCTTAAACAAATTGATATTTTCTTTAATTTTAGTGAGACTCAATTGGCAATGGTCGCTGATCTTTGTGAAGAATCATCTTATGGTGATGGTGAGATTATCTTTAATGAGGGAGCCGACAGCGCTGAATTATTTATCATCATCCAGGGGAGTGTAAATATCCAAGTTGATCCGACCGTTGTCCGCCCAGATAATGATGATAGTGATCTAGTAACAATTGCCACCTTAAAACAGGGTCAATCTTTTGGGGAAATTGCTTTAGTCGATCAAGGTTTACGATCTGCAACGGCGCGCGCAGCAGAGAATAATACCCGCTTTTTATCCATAGCAAGTGATAAGTTAATGAGGTTGTGCGATACTTACCCACAACTCGGCTATCAATTAATGCATAATTTAGCTGCCGATTTAGCCCTGAAAATCAGGAGCACGGACTTAAAAATACGCGAAGAATTACTTTATGGCAGAGCAATGAACTAAACTTGAAAATCCCGGGAAATACCGGGATTATTTTCTATTCACCAATATTGAAATAATGAGTGCAATGAAGCCAGGGGCTAAATAAATAATTCATAAAATACAAATTGGGCATCTTGACCCCCCTGTATCAGACCTGTAAAATTTTGAAACCCGGATATTCTCGTCGATATTCCAACCCATAATAAGATATTCGGCTAACCTTTTTCAACCCCCATAAACAGGCAAAAAACCTGTAAAGGGTTTAGATTTCTGGTGTGAAAGGAGGCCAATAAAAAGAAAAATTCAGTTACCCAAAACCCTTGTTTTAATCAGAAATTCCAAATTTACTCAAAAGGATTTTCCTAGGAGGAAGTTGCATGAAACGCTTTATTTTGATTTTAGGTTTGCTGGTGATCGCCAGCTTGGCGCTGTCCGCTTGTGGCGGTTCGGCCTACGAATGTGATGATCCACTGGGTTGTGTCAGCTACGCTGAAGGCGAACCGATCCGCATTGCATCGGCATTGGTAATCTCTGGCCCGAATACCGACTTGGGTACTGACTCCCAATACGGTGTTGAAATCGCTATTGACTTCAAGGGCGAAATTAAAGGCCACGCAATTGAGTTACAGGCCGAAGATGATGGCTGTAACGCTGAAGGTGGTCAGGCTGCTGGGCAGAAGATCGTCTCTGACCCCACCATTTTGGCCGTTGTTGGCACCAGCTGCTCTGGCGCGGGTGTCCCCATGGCTGAAGTTATCTCTGAGGCCGGTTACGCGATGGTATCCCCCTCCAACACCGCCCCCTCCCTGACCGATCCCGACCAGGCCTGGAAACCCGGCTACCTGCGTACTGCTCACAACGACAAAGTTCAGGGCCGCGCGATGGCCGAATTCGCTATCAACGAACTGGGTGTAACCTCCGCCGCCGCCATTCACGATGGTGACCCCTACACCGAAGGTCTCGCCCGCGTCTTCGCCGATGCATTTGCCGAATTGGGTGGCACCGTGGTCGAGTTCACTGCGGTCAACAAAGGTGACACCGATATGCGCCCCGTTTTGGCTGCTGTAGCTGCTGCTGGTCCGCCTGATTTCCTCTACTACCCGGTCTTCACCGCTGAAGGTGGCTTCCTCACCAAGCAGGCCAAAGAAGTTTCCGGTCTTGAGAACACGATTTTGTCCGCCGCGGATGGCATGATCTCCGGCGCCGCCATTGAGGCTGTTGGTGAATCGGGTGAAGGCATGTACTTCTCCGGTCCCGATCTATCCTTCACCGGTGGCTTGTACGAAGACTTCATCGCCAAATACATTGAGAAATACGGCTCCGAGCCAATCTCAGTTTTCCACGCTCACTCTTTCGATGCCGCCAACATGATCTTCACTTGTATTGAAGAAGTTGGGGTTGAAGATGGTGGCGGGCTGCACGTCGGCCGCCAGGCCCTGCGCACCTGCCTCTATGCTACCTCCGGTTTCGATGGCATCACCGGTACGCTCACCTGCAACGAATACGGTGACTGCGCCGATCCCAAGATCTCCGTTTCCCAACTCAACGGTGGTGAATACGAGCGCATTTGGCCCTAATTCCAGCACAAACTATTTGGTAGTTGGGCCCAAGCGCCGCAATTTTCACGGCACTTAACAATCCAACTGCTAACCTAGGGTAATTTGACAGGGGATGGGTCCGTTGATAATATTGACGGGCCCATCCCATCCCTTTGTTAGGAGAAAAGCTATGCTACGTCGCTTTCAAAATGTCAGCTTTATAGACATTGTTCTATGGCTTTTTAGAACATTGATCATCGTCATGGTTATCTGGGGGACAGTTGCCACGATCATCGAAAATCCATATCCTACCCAAACTTGGATTGACACAATTGTTGCTGGGATTGCCCAGGGCAGTCTATACGCCTTGATCGCAATTGGGTATACCCTGGTTTATGGCGTTCTTTTCATGATCAATTTCGCCCACGGTGAATTTTTCATGTCGGGGATTATGACCGCCACGATTTTCTTGGCCGGCCCGATGAACGCTTCTGGTTTTCTGGATAAATATCCAGTGCTGGGATTGCTGTTGATTGCTTTTGTTGCAATTATTGTATCCGTTGGGATCGCATTACTTACCGAACGAGTGGCCTACCGCCCCTTAAGGAAAGCGCCCCGCTTAGTCCCTTTGATTACAGCGATCGGCGCTTCTTTTTTCTGGCAATATTTCTTCCGCGGTCTTTACGGCTCGGAAGTTAAACCTTTTCCACAAGTTGAAATCCTGGCTGGTAAAGCCTCCTTCTGGGGCGTAGAAATTCTGAAGAACCAGGTCGTTGTTATCATTGCGGCCGTCCTGATGCTGATCGGCCTTTACGTCTTCGTGATGAAGACCAATACTGGGAAATCTATCCGGGCAGTAGCCGAAGACAAAGATGTGGCCGCCTTGATGGGCATTGATGTGGATCGCACCATCTCGATTACTTTTGCGATGGGGGCGGCCATGGCCGGGATCGCCGGGGTGCTTTATGCGATGGTATTTCGCCAGGTGCATTTCTTTATGGGTTTCATTCCTGGTTTGAAGGCCTTCACAGCCGCGGTTCTGGGTGGAATTGGCAGTATCCCCGGAGCAGCGATCGGTGGTTTTTTCCTGGGAATGTTTGAATCAGTCGGCCCGGGCCTATTCCTTGAAGGGTTAGGCATCCCTGCTCCACACCAATTGAAAGACGTCATCGCTTTCACAATGCTGGTTTTGGTTCTAATTTTTAGACCACAGGGCATTGTCGGTGAACGCTTAGCTGAAAAGAAAGCGTGAGGTTATCATTATGGTAGAAAAACAAACTTTTACGTTCAAAAAAGCAGCTCAACAAGGTACTTTAGCGGGGTTGATCGCCCTCAGCCTAAGTGTGATTGGGTTAGTAGCACTCTTCCAAGAACGTGACCTTATTGCTGGGATTTTCACCCTGGGTCAATTGATCCTTTTCATGCCGTCAGCTGCCCTGGCCTTCACAATGGCTGGCAAAATCGGGGCCGATGAAAAAGGAAAGATCATCTTGGGAGGGCTGATCATCGGGGTTGTAACGGCTATCCCGCTGATTTTATTGGCAATTTTAGCCACGACCTTCGATATTCGCCAATTCCTGGCTAATGTATCCCCGGCTTTAGTGGAACTACTGACTTTTGGCCAGAGTATCACTGTCGGCAGCCTGGTATTGATTGTCGTTCTAGGACTGGTTGGTGCCGCTGCCGCCGGAGTTCAAACGATTTCTGAGAACATCAAAAAAGCATCGTTGAACGGGTTACTCTGGACTTTTTCGATCGGTTTGTTCTCTGAAATTTTATCGGGACGCATTCGCGATTTCTTTGGTTCTGGGGCCGTCAAAATAATCTTCAAATCCAAAGCCCTCAATCCGGTTGTGGCGATTATCATTTTTGTGCTCGTATTTGTGATAACGATATGGCGGAAAAAACGCGGCAATCCGATGCAAGACCGAATCGCCGCCATGAACCCCACCCAACTGCGCAATTTCCGTTGGCTACAGATTGGGTTGGCTGTGGTCGGGTTGCTAATTATGCCGCTTCTATTAGGCACCTACCTCTCCGAAGTCGTCAATAACGTTGGAATTTACATCATCATGGGGATGGGCCTCAACATCGTGGTCGGGTTCGCGGGTCTTTTGGACCTCGGCTATGTGGCCTTCTTCGCCATCGGGGCCTATACCATGGCAATTCTGACTACCGAAGGGCATCTCGGGGCTTCCAGTCTAAACTTCTGGGCCGCGTTACCCATTTGTATCGTCGCGGCCATCGCGGCCGGTGTAATTTTGGGTGTGCCGGTCCTCCGGATGCGTGGTGACTATCTCGCTATCGTGACCCTCGGCTTTGGTGAAATTATCCGCATTATGGCGCTTTCAGACTTGCTCAAACCCCAAATCGGTGGAGCCCAGGGGGTGCTCCAAATACCCAAACCAGCCATCGGGGCATTGACCCTATCAAAGCCGGAGCAGTTGTATTATGTCATCCTTGGCGGGGTCGTGCTGGCCGCGTTCATTTCTTGGCGGCTGCGAGATTCCCGGCTTGGACGCCAGTGGATGGCGATGCGCGAGGACGAGGATGTTGCCGAAGCAATGGGAATCAATCTGGTCAGCACCAAGTTGTTGGCCTTCGCCATTGGCGCTGGGTTCTCAGGTCTTTCTGGGGCCATCTTTGCCAGCAAGTTGACATCGATCTTCCCTCACAGCTTTGATCTGCTCAAATCGATCTATGTTTTATGTCTGATCATCGTTGGCGGGATCGGCAGCCTACCTGGCGTGGTTGTGGGAGCCTTAGTCCTGATGGGACTGCCCGAACTCCTCCGTGAGTTCGCCGAATACCGCATGTTGATGTACGGTGCGCTTCTGGTTGTTATGATGTTAGCCCGACCCGAAGGTTTCGTCCCCTCCGCAGTGATGAAGCGGGAACTGCACGCCCACGAAGATGAAAACATTGAATCTGTCGGAGCAGCAGACTAAGGAGCTACCAATGACGATCCTACTTAATTCTTCAGCTGTGACAAAACAATTTGGCGGTTTGGTAGCAGTAAACAAGTTCGATTTCGAACTGCCTGAAGGAAAGATTATCAGTATTATTGGTCCCAATGGTGCCGGTAAAACGACTTTCTTCAACTGCATTACTGGATTTTACGAGATCACTTCGGGTGAGGTCACATTTAATGGTACCTTGCTCAACGGCAAATCTCCCGATCAAATCACAAAATTGGGCATCGCCCGCACCTATCAAAACATTCGCCTGTTTGCAAATATGACCGCGATCGAGAATATTTTAGTTGGGCAACATCCCCGCTTGAAAACCTTCTGGGCCGAAGCCATTTTCCAGACCTCCCGGGTCAAAAAAGAAGAGGCCGCCGCCACCGAAGAAGCTCGCCGGTTGCTCAACTTCGTCGGTTTACAGGGATTGGGCGATCAACTCTCCCGCAACCTGCCTTACGGAGCTCAACGCCGTTTAGAAATCGCTAGAGCGTTGGCCAGCCAACCTAAAATCCTGCTCTTGGACGAACCGACCGCCGGCATGAACCCCAACGAGACGACCGAAATGATGCGTTTCATCCAACACTTGCGAGATGAACTCGGGATAACCATTCTGCTCATCGAGCATGATATGAAAGTCGTCATGGGAATCAGCGAAAATATCTCAGTAATGGACTTTGGCACCAAAATCGCCGAAGGCACCCCGGCTGAAATCCAACGCAATCCCCGGGTTATTGAAGCCTATCTCGGACGCGGGGCCGCAGGCAGCTCGGTACACTAAATGGAGAATGACCAATGGCAATGCTAGAAGTCAATGATATTCATACCTACTATGGAAACATCCATGCCCTGAAAGGCATCTCCATCACGGTGGAAAAAGGCGAAATCGTCAGTCTAATTGGGGCCAATGGGGCGGGAAAAACAACCACCCTGCGCACCATCAGCGGTTTGCTCAAACCCCGAGTTGGAAACGTAACTCTTGAAGGCGAGGATTTGGGTAAATACAAAGCCCACGAACTCGTCTACAAAGGGGTCGCGATGGTTCCCGAAGGCCGCGGCGTTTTCGCTCGGCTAACCGTTTCTGAAAACATGGATATGGGTGCTTTTTCACGGAAAGATAAAACCAATATCTCTGCTGATTTAGAACGAGTCTTCGATCTCTTCCCTCGGCTAAAAGAACGCCGCACACAAGTTGCCGGGACACTTTCGGGTGGTGAGCAGCAAATGCTCGCAACCGGTCGGGCACTGATGGCCAATCCCCGGCTGCTCTTGATGGACGAACCATCAATGGGTTTAGCCCCGGTGTTGGTGGAGAGCGTGTTTGACGCCATCAAACGGATCAACGAAGAAGGCACCACCATCTTGTTGGTGGAACAGAACGCTACGATGGCCCTCCAAATCGCTAACCGCGGGTACGTGCTACAAACCGGCGAAATCGTTCTGCACGACTCGGCTACTAACTTGCAACAGAACGAAATGGTGCAAAAAGCATATCTTGGTATTGATTAAACCAAACATCGCTAAAAACCTGACCTCCTGGAGATTTCCTTCGGGAGGTTTTTTGTCTCTAATGGTAGAATTATCGAATTACTAAATTTGAGACTGGAGATTTGAGAAAGAGGTCGGGGTGGATGTGGGATTCTTTGCCTGGTCAAAATGTCCAATAGGTCTAAAGCGTCTAAATGATCTCAGGGGTCCAACGGTCAGCCCAAAGACCAGGGGACATTTTCGACCTATTAGACGAAATAGACCCCTCTGACCTCTCTGACAATTATGCCCATAGCAGAAATCATCACGATTGGAACAGAATTACTTCTAGGGGAAACTGTCGATACCAACACCCGTTATATTGCCCGTGCCCTGCGGGATGAGGGGGTGGATTTGTACCGTACTTCAACCATTGGCGACAATGTCGAACGGATTGCTGATATTATCCGGGAAGGAATGGCGCGCGCCGAAGTCATTATCACCACCGGTGGGTTAGGACCAACCATCGATGACCCCACCCGCGCGGCAATTGCGTTAGGGGTCGGCGTCGAAACTGAATTTCGAGAAGAATTATGGGAACAAATCATCGAGCGGTTTGGCCGCTATGGCCGCACGCCCACTGAGAACAACAAACGCCAAGCATTTGTGCCCGTAGGAGCGGTCGCAGTTGAAAATCCGGTTGGAACCGCCCCAGCCTTCATCGTTGAAACGGAACGACACGCCATCATCGCACTCCCCGGAGTACCACGTGAGATGGAATACTTGCTGGAACACAGCATACTTCCCTATTTAAAGGAGCGCTACAATCTCAAAGGTGTGATTAAGGCCCGCGTATTACATACCTCAGGGGTCGGTGAATCCCAAATCGATGATCGCATCGGCGATTTGGAACAACTTAGTAATCCGACAGTTGGTTTGGCCGCCCATGCTGGTCAGGTCGACATTCGCATCACGGCCAAGGCCGACACCGAAGAAATTGCCGATGCATTAATACAAGAAGTAGAACAAGATTTACGGAAACGCCTCCGTTTTTGGATTTATGGCGCCGATGAGGAAACTTTGGAGGGGGTGGCTTTAGACGTTCTAAGTGTTTATGGTTGGAAGCTGGCCGTGGTAGAAGCCAATTTAGGTGGCCGTTTGATCCAACGATTAGCAAAAGCCAAGGGTTCATTTGAGGGAGGGGAAGTTTTAACCACTACACCTCCCCCTGAAAATTTGTCGAATATTGTACGAGACGCTTGCAACACGCGCGGCGCCCAAACCGGCCTGGGGGTCATCTTGGAACCCGGCGAAACCAAGCAGACTTTGCATATCGCCCTAATAACCCCCGACGAAGACCGGCTGGTCACCAGAACTTATGGTGGCCCGCCCCAAATGGCACCCCGGTGGGCAGTGAATTTGAGTTTGGATTTGATTCGAAAATTATGAAACGTGAGGCATAATATGTTAAACCTGGTGCACTCAAGCATCACGGTTCACCCCTCACGTGAGGACTAACTATGAAAAAAGTTGATATTCTATTGACCAACGCCATCGTTGTAACGATGGATGCCGATTATCAAATTTTTGAGCCGGGAGCGGTGGCCATTGCGACCGACAGCATCGTCGCAGTGGGTCTCGCTTCTGATCTCGAGACCCACTATTCCCCGACCAAGATCATTGATTGCGAGGGCAAAGTTTTGATGCCCGGTTTAATCAATGCCCACACCCATGTGCCCATGACGTTGCTGCGGGGTTTAGCCGATGACTTGCGATTAGATGTTTGGTTGATGGGTTACATGATGCCGGTTGAGCGTGAATTTGTCTCACCCGAATTTGTTCGGCTGGGGACCCAATTGGCTTGCATTGAATCGATCCGCTCAGGGGTGACCTGTTTTGTCGATATGTACTATTTCGAAGCTGAAGTTGCCCGGGCAACCGCCGAAATCGGGCTGCGAGCCATTTGTGGTCAATCTGTGCTGAAATTCCCCTCCCCAGATGCCGAATCTTACGAAGATGCGTTGGAGTACTCACGTCAATTTATTCAAGATTGGCAAGATCACCCCCTCATTGTCCCCACGGTTGCTCCCCACGCTCCTTATACCTGCACTGAAGATATTCTGGAAGAATCCGCGGCGCTGGCGGCTGAGTTTAATGTCCCCCTTCAAACCCATATTGCTGAAACAGCCTTTGAAGTTGAGAATTCTAATGAAGAACATGGCATGCCAGTGGTGCCCTATGTTGAGAAACATCAACTTTTCAAATCCAATGTAATTGCCGCTCACTGTGTCCATTTGGATGAGCAAGAAATCCATACGATGGAAAAATATGGGGCCGGAGTTATCCACAACCCCACATCGAATTTGAAGTTGGCTTCCGGCATGGCGCCCATTCAAAAGATGTTGGATGTGGGTGTGAGGGTTGGCATCGGTACAGATGGCCCCGCTTCGAACAACGATCTCGATATGTTCGAAGAAATGCGACTGGCAGCGCTCCTGGGTAAAGGCAGTACGGGCGATCCCACTGCAATTCCGGCAAAAACGGCCTTAGGCATGGCAACTCGCTTGGGGGCAGCAGCCATCCATCTCGACGATCTAACGGGCAGCCTGGAACCCGGTAAACGGGCCGATCTCATCCTGGTTGAGATCAATCCCTTGCATAATGCCCCGCGCTTTCGGCGTGATCCTGAAGGCATCTATGCGCAATTAGTTTATGCCACCAAATCTACCGACGTCACCGACGTCATGGTCAACGGTCAGTGGGTCATGCAAGATAAGCAGTTAACCACGCTAGATGAAGCCGAATTGATCCAGCAGGCCACAGCTTATGCAGCCAAAATTGACGCATTCCTGATTGAACGAGAACAATCGGTCCTTTCCAAATTAGTCGCCATTGGGGGTGCAATTCAGCAGGAGAGTTTCGAGGTTCAAACCAAAATTCGCATCAATGACCCCCAGGATGTCATTTCAGCCTTAGATAAACCTGAGATCGAAATTCTTTATCATCGCCACTATCACGAATACGACACCTATCTCCAGTTTGATAATCCCGCTCAAGGGCAAATCCGCTATCGGGAGGACGAATTCATCGACTCACAGGGCAATGTCAGCAACATCCGGTATCGCTTGACCCATATCGGTGAAGCTCGGGAACGGGATTTCCCCACTGGGGCATTGCTTTCCCGCAGCCGCTATATCGCGGATGCAACCCACAGCCGCCGGTTTTACCGCGAATATTTCAAGCCCTGTGCAGAAACCTTCATCGAGAAAGATCGCCTCCGCTGGCGGGTGATTTTCCAAGGGACTACCTTCTACATCAACCTCGATCGCATGGATCAACCCGACATCGGCACCTTCCTGGAAGTCAAAAGTCGTACCTGGAGCCTGCGCGATGCTGAACACAAAGCCGAGTTGATCAAAACCCTGCTCGAAACCCTGGGGATGTCATCCGATGAAATTGTGACTGAGGATTATGTGGCCTTTGTGGAGACCCAGGCGTGTAACTGAGGATCGGGATTGGAGAATGGTATAAGGTCGGGTTTATCTAGATGCTGGATCGTAAACATTTTCAATTTCTAGTTTCCAATCTCCACTCGCAATCAATTCACCATTCACAACTATGAAACTTGCCGTCCTGTCTGACATTCACGCTAACTACGTCGCCCTGGAGGCCGTCACCGATCATATCGAAAGCTGGGGGCCGGATTTTGTGGTAGTCGCCGGAGATATCGTAAATCGCGGGCCGCGATCGGGCGATTGTTTGGATTTTCTACTGGAGAAACAAAGAACTTCAGGATGGGAAATTATCCGCGGCAATCACGAAGACTATGTCATCTACTGTGCGGAAGAAACCGAGTTTACTCCCGCTCATTATGATCTCTTCCAACCAGTTTTCTTTGCCATTGAGCAGTTAGGCCAAAATGTTACTCAATTAAAAGTGTTTCCGGAGTCGATTTCAAAGGAACATCCCGACTATGGCGAAGTTCGAGTGGTCCATGCCTCGATGAAAAATAATCGGGATGGCGTTTACCCTGAGACCTCCGATCATGCACTGCGCTCGAAAATTGCCCCTGCCCCAGCTGTTTTCATTACCGGGCATACCCATCGGCCCCTCATCCGTAATGTCAATGGCACCCTGGTAATCAATTCAGGTTCGGCCGGACTCCCCTTTGATGAGGATCTCCGGCCCAGCTACGCCCAAATTACTTGGAATAGAAACCGCTGGCGGGCTGAGATTATCCGGGTCAAATATGATACTGCCAAAGCCGAGAAAGATTATGCCAGTTCAGCATACCGAGATAAGGCTGGGCCGATCGCAAAATTAGTATTATTTGAACTCCGTTCCGGATTAGGCCAACTCTATCAATGGACAGCGGCCTATAATGATCCCATTTTAAATGGAGATATATCGGTCGAAGCCGCAGTCAAAGAATTTCTCAAAAATCCGATCACGAAACCCTATTGGTAGTTGGTAGGTTTGTTAGTTGGTTTTCTACACACAAAGCGCAGTTTAAACCCCACTTCAAGCAGCAGATTGCCGAAAGATCGTTTATCGGAATGAAAGTTCAAACCGAAATCTGCTAAGATGTGGTGGAAAAACAAGCCAATTCATAAGTACGCCTCATCCGTCACACCCTTATGCCCTGGATCAAACAAATCCCCATTGAAAAAGCAACTGGATTATTGAAACGCCAATTCGAGGCCGCCACCAAACGGGCTGGCCAAGTATGGAACATCGTCCACATCATGAGCCAGAATCCGGTTATTTTACGAGATAGTATGCGAATGTATTCGGCAACAATGCACGCCGAATCACCACTAACCCGCGCCCAACGGGAGATGTTGGCAGTAGTTGTGTCGGTAGAGAATAATTGTCACTATTGAAGCCAATCTCATGCTCATGATCTCCGTGCAGAGATCGAAACCGAAATTCCCGATCCATTAGAAGCAGATCATTATGTTCATGCCTTAGTACGCGATTGGCATTCGGCCCCCCTAACCGAAACCGACCGAGTTTTGTGTCAATTTGCGGCTAAACTTACACACAAACCCAAAGAAATGACCCCCGAAGACTTGGATACCTTAAGAACGCTGGGACTTGACGATCGCGGGATTCATGATGCAGTGCAAGTTATTAGTTATTTCAATTACATCAACCGAATTGCCGATGCCTTGGGTGTTGAACCTGAGAATTTTATTATCCCCTGGGGAACCGAACAAATTTAACATAATAGCTGGCAGCTCAAATTTCGAATACTGCCAGCTTTAAATGTTCGTTCAGATGTTAAGAAAATGCGTCTAATGATGATGATCCAGGTCTGGGGTCGTGAAGAAATGTTCGGGGGTGTTGAAACTGAATGCCACGTAAACAAACAACGCCACCAGGAAAATCAACAAAGTTGAATACTTAAATGCCGGGCGATACTCAATATCGACCAATGCTGCTTCCATCCGTAGAGCAAAGTAAATCCCAAATATCGTCATTGCATTAGCATAAATAATTTCCCAAGGCAATTCGAGCATCTCACCGGTGAGGGCTTGAACAAAGAAAAACACATTGGTGGTTATCCACGGGAAAGCAATTGATACCAATAGGCGGGTGTAGACAAAATTTTGGACTGAACCGATCTTCTTGCGATCCACAAAAAATTCAACAATGCTCACGAACAAGTAAGCAAAGAAGAGCATTTTCATATGGAAGAAGCTCGTCTCACCTTCTTCTCCAATGATTTTAAATTTTTAGTTTCCGCTAAAGCGGACAAAAAAGTCTCACCTATGGTATGAAAAGGA
>CAYVQU010000028.1:0-40288 GCA_964453155.1 uncultured Anaerolineales bacterium
AAACGGGCAAGTGAACCAATTTCTATACCAGGAAAAAGGTAAAGAATATGTTTTCAACCGGATCACGGAGGATGATTCCGAACAAGTTACACCAACGCCGTCCCCATTGCCGCCAACCGTCACCTTTACGAGCACGCAAGATCCACACACTCCGACCAGCACACCAAAACCACATACTGCAACACCGATACCCAGCGATGATGCCGAAACTACCCGCGTGGTACAGCCGACTGAACCATCACTTGTGGAAGAATCTGACGGTAATTTTTACTGGTGGGCACTTCCAATTTTCGGGCTGGTACTCTGGTTGGGTTGGTTTATCGCCCGACGATCCAAAACATAACCGGCGCAAACACGGGCATCGTAATACGCTTACGAAGACTACCGAAGTTCGTAGAAACTGATGGAAGTTCATGCCAGCGGTAGTCGCGAGAAAAGAAAATGCCACAAAAATCAGCAGCTTTCTAGATGTCGGGGCAATAGGACAGTTATATCGAAAAATAAGCTGGGAAGATGGGCGGATTGCCAGCGCCAAACTGAAGAGTTGTTACCTAATTTGCTGCGGGTTTATGATTACCTGAAGGAGTCCATTGATTTCGCAAAGTCAGTTCTGGGGGTACATTTTCTCTCGGCGGCTTGGTTAACAATGCCTCAACCAACTTTGCTGAACAAACCCTGGAAATAAATTTTGATCCCGCAACACACATGCTGATTTGTCTGCCCAAAAATGCGAAACTGCTTTCCCTTTGACAGTCAAGGACTTGACCAAATCAGCCCTGATGGGCAACGCGACTTACCTGACTGGTTTCATCGATTTTTAGTTTGCACTTCCTGTGGCTTACCCCACTTCGGATTTATAGGACATCGTATCATCACACACATGATTCCTTAGAATGCGGGTCTATTGCGGCGCGGTTTTCGTCCTTGCCCGATTGGAAACAACTGCCCCACTCGCCAAGATAAGATCATCAGGCGCCCATCAGGCGGCGGTAATGGATTGGCATGCTCTGCCGCGCCGCTACCTGTTTCCCAGGTTTTACCCCCATATTCGGCCGGCCATAAGGGATGATCCAGGGGCTCCCAATCTGCTGGTAAGGTCTGGTTTACAAACCCATCATGCCAGCGCTGGAAGGCTACGAACCGGTCTCGCCACAAGATCTTTGCCAAGGAAATTCGCAATTCAGGGTTGGCCCGCCAGTGCAGGATGCCGATGCATTTCCGACACAGCGGGATATGATTCTCCGGCCGGCCATAACGCCAGTGGCTTTCCTGCGGGCAGCTTTCGGGAGTATCGATCACCTGCCGCCAGGTGCAGTTCTTACCACAACGCGCACAGGTTCCTGGAATTTCATTTTGCCATGGACCTCCAGCAACCGAAGCCGCATGTAGCTCTGCTAAATACGGCTTTTCTGTTTCCAGCAGATCTTTGGATAGGCTTATCGCTCCCCTGGGGATGGAATAGCGGCCTTCATAGCTGGCGATATAAGCGGCGGAATTGGTCAACTGCCCCCGCTCCAGGATATCAAATTGCTGCCGGATGCCTTCTAGCGTCAGCTTTCCAGGGATAAAGTCCTTCAATCGGCGTAAATCCATCACCGCGGTCGCCAGCAAGATGAAGAGCAGCCGGTCGAGGGAGGCTTCCCGATCCCAGGTTCCCGACCAGATTTGGGGTGCAAGTTTGCTGGTGGAACGCGCGATCTCGCTCAATTCATCCAGGGGATGATCGATTTCAGGATCAGATTCGGCCACCAGGCAGGTGGCCGGCAGTGAGACAAAACCACCGTTTCGTAAAACCCTGGCATAGATTATCTGACCCTCACCGTCGAAGGCCTGGATGCGCAGCGGCGGGCAGAAGAAGGTGTGAAATTTACGCGGAGCCGGGTGGGGGTAGACAAAGGCCAGCACGGTTTCTCCCAAACGCTCACGAAACATCGCTCCTTTAGCCCGTTGCCACGGGGTAATTAGTCTTTGAATTCGGGTCATGTTTGCGTCTCAGATTCGGGGCCGGTCAAGGTTGGTTCATGGACATCGCTGTGAAGGCGTTGGAGAGCCTGCGCCAGCGATGTCCGGTCAAAAGTCTCTCGAGTAATCCGGTCTTGATAAGCCCGGCTGAATTGGGCTCGTAGGATGGGTTCGTCTTCGACCTTGCTGGCACACATCCCCGCCCAGCCCAGGTCTGCCACGGTTGCGGCAATTAGGGGATGGCTGAATTCGGGCTGCTCGTGCCGGCCATGGGTTTGAAAAGCGGCTTTGACCTCCCGCCAGGCCTCGGCAGCCAGGGGATAGCGGTCAGCCAGTGCCAATTCACGCAGGTCGGCGATGAAGGGAAATCGTTTGCCATGCGCTAACCATTCGGCAATCGCTTTGGACAGGTCTTCGTCAGGAATATCCGCCAGGGATGCGAAAAAGACCTGGGGGGTTAGTGCGGTGGCGATGGTGCTGGGGTAGGCGGCAACTAAAGCGCTGTAGAGCGCCATGAAAGTTTTGGGGGATGTCATCGTTTTCTCCGTGGTCAAGTCTGTGTCAGGTCTGGTCTTCCTGGCCGGATAGCCAGGCGGCGAAATCGTAAAGATTGCGCAGGTTCTCTTCAGCTGGAATGATGTAATTGCTGGTTCGCTCTTTGGGCCGTGTCAGGGCCAACCCGCCCACCTGGATCACCGGGTAGCGGTCGTCGTGATTGGCAGGCACCAAAGGTTTGCGTCCGGCAACTTGGGGCCGATTCTTCTGGGGAATGACGATCATGGATCCGCCCTGAGAATCAGACGATTGCAGTTTACTTGCCGTTTCAGTTGGTGTGTTTTTCGCTGCCTTAGTCAAAACCTTGCGC
Organism: uncultured Anaerolineales bacterium; assembly: GCA_964453155.1. Classification (GTDB taxonomy): domain Bacteria; phylum Chloroflexota; class Anaerolineae; order Anaerolineales; family UBA11858; genus CAYVQU01. The sequence goes on from CAYVQU010000028.1 coordinate 2,828, forward strand.
AGGTAGGCCACCGGCTGATTAGCCTGGGGGTTGAGCTGAAATTTCAGCGCTGCGACGATCTGCCCCCATGAATCTCCCGGAGCAGAATCCGGATGGTTCTCGTTCAGTTCAGCCTGCAGCCAGACCAGCCGTTGCGTTTCGACCGGGGACGGAACCCGGCCAACCACCTGTAGAAAGGCGACTTGCACATCTTCAGGGAGCGGAATCCCTTGAACAGGAGATAAATCAGCTTGTGCGGTGGAACGCGCCCCAGAGTCGGAATCTGGATCGGGAACGGAACCCGAAGCTGAAACATCCGAACCGGTTGGTTCTGGATCAGATTGATCTGTTGATGCTTGTGGGGGCTGACGCCGAATTTCAGGCAGCAGATAGCCAAAGGTACGCGCCACGCTCAGACTGCCGCCCAGGTTATTGGCCACCCGCTGCATAACAGCCAGGATATCGGCGGTGGTGTAGCCTTCGGCCGCTAATGCTTCCAGGGTCTCCAGGTCTTTGGCATTGGGTTGGTAACCCCGGCCTAAGAGCCGAGTAAATTCAGTAAAAACTGTGGGGTAGTCGATTTTTTCGCCCGCGGCGTTAAAAACCTCCTCCCCTCCTCTATCTTCTAATCTTATATTTGTGTCAGTTGAACCGACATGGTGTGTCGGTTGAAGCGACACGGTGGAACTGATTTCCGGGCTTACGGTGTCAGTTAAACCGACACCGTCCGTGTCACCTGAAGCGACACGGTGGGAGTCTGAAAGTGGACGAAGCGCTTTGGGTAAGAATTTCTCCAACTCCCCCGAAAGCAAATAAACCTTAGAACCCGCAAATTGGCCGTGCGAATCGCGAAAAGCGGTCAGGTGTTCAGGGATATCCAGAATCGTAATGAAGCCCGCAGCGGCTAGTCGCTGGGCACTTTTGGCCACCGTTGTACGGTGCATGCCTAGTTCGTCTGCTAATCCCAAATCGGTGATCCGGGCATATAGCCGGCCTTCATCTTCGGGACTTGCCATTTTCAAGGTCAGCAGATATTCCAAATCAGTCCCCTTGAGTGGTCGGGCATGCATAACGAAGGCGAGTAGGATCACAAAATCAGTAGTGCCCCCTTTTTGTCCGGTGAAGTGCTTTCGCAGCCAACCGCTGCTTAAAGCGGCATCGGCCAGGGTAACCCTGGCTTCGACCTTTTCACTCCAGCGACTGTTTCCCTCCCAGGCCAGCGACTGCAGGTATTCAAAGCGGATGACTTGCTGTTGGGATGATGTTTCTGGCTGCGATGATGGCATGGGTGCTCTCAATGTTGGGTCGAATTTTGAGACGTTTCAGAATAGTGGGCTGTATGCAGGTTGAGCAGTGCTCAGAAAGATTCTTGGAACCGGATGAATACTCAATCCGAAATCCGCCAGGTGAACAACCGTGTGACAGTAAATCTGGTTGATTTTATTTTCAGTACCAGCCGCCAAACCCATAATGCACACTGTCTTTCAGCAGTTTTCGGAAAGGTTTTTGGATCCGAATGAATGCTCAAACCGAAAACTGCCCAGGTGTGATGGTAGAGCCGGCTGATTTTTGAATTTGATTACAAACCATCACACCCAATTACTTCGCAACTGACTCGAATTTGGTGTACTCACCTCGGAAAACCAGGTCCACGATTCCGGTAGGGCCATTACGGTGTTTTTCAACGGCCAGCTTGGTAGTACCTGATGATGTATCACGATATAGGAACATAACGATATCCGCGTCCTGTTCAATCGCTCCGCTTTCGCGTAAATCGGCCAGGGTTGGACGTTTATCCTGCCGTTGTTCGACTGCCCGCGAGAGCTGGGCAGATACCAGCATGGGGACCTTCAATTCGCGGGCCAGAATCTTGAGTTGGCGGGAAACATATCCAACCTCCTGGGTTCGGTTATCGAACCGACTACCCCCATGCATCAGCTGCAGATAATCGACAACAACCAGTTCTAAATTTCTATTCAATGCTAATCGCCGGCATTGGGTACGCAGCCTCATGGGGGTCAGCAATGGCGTGTCATCCATATAAAGTGGAGCGGCACTCAAAATCTCGTTTGCATTGGTGAAAGCATCCCAGTCATCGTCACTCAGATTCTGGTCCCGAATGCGTTTGAAGGGAATTTCACTGATTTGGGAAAGCAGTCGCTGCACCATGTTTTCGTTATCCATTTCCAGGCTAAAAAGCGCCGTATGTCTACCCAGCTCAACTGTCGCTTTTTTCAAAATGGATAGAAGCAGCGAAGTTTTCCCTGTCCCGGGCCGGCCAGCCAGAACGATAAAATCGGATTTCCGCAGGCTCCCTAAAATCTGATCGATATCGATCAAACCGGTGGGAATGCCAACAACCTGATTGCCGGGCGTGGACACTTCATCATAGACCTCAGAAACCACCTGCCCAACTGGAATCAAATCACGATCGGTCGGTTGTTGTACCATCTCAAAAATGGCGTTTTCGGCTTGATTGATGGAATCTTCGAGTGGATCATCGGTCTGATAAGCAGAGTGAGCAATCTGATTAGCAGCTGCTAACATCTGCCGGCGGACAGCCATCTCATGCACGATACGGCCATAAGCTTCAGCATGCAGGGATGAAGGCACTGCATTGGTGAGTGCTGTTAAATATGCTGGTCCCCCAACTTCTGCCAGATGACCAGTCCGTTCCAAAGCATCTGTCAAAGTGAGAATATCAACTGGTGACTTTTGTTCTTGTAATTGGGCGATCGCATCCCAAATCCAGCGATGGCGGTGGATATAGAAATCATCGATGCTTAAAAAGCCGGCTACCTGGTGATATGCCTCGGGATAGATCAGAACCGAACCTAACAGGCTCTCCTCAGCTTCCCGGTTTTGGGGTACAACCAAAGGAACTGGTTCGGATGGGTCTTTGAAATCTGGCATTGCGTTCATGGGCTACTCGAAAACAAACAGATGTTGGTTGTCGATTTCTTCTAACGCTAACTTCCCAGTTTGCATCAAATCACGCAAGGGAAGTATCTTTGCATCATCACTGATACCAACAAAGCGGTCCCGAATAGCTGGGTAACATTGATCGACCGTTTGCAAAGTCGTTTGAGCGATTTGTTGAGCCGTGTGTAAATCAAGTTGTTTCGCTGGCAAGCTAAAATCAATTGCCAGTATTACATTTTCGATTGGATGATTCGCCAGATCCGACTGGTTGATCATTTGTCGGATCTGGCTTTCAACGATGTCAAAGGAATCTGCGATATCCATCCTCAAGAGAACCAAAAATGGTCCGTTTACTTGCCTGATGGATAGCTGGGCACCTGTATCCGATTTTTGACACACCAAACATTTTGTGCATCCCACCAGCACCTTTTGAATTGCCTGGATCAGATAAGATGTATCACTTTGCATATCGAAACCGAATGATCGCTTCACTACACTACAGATGATTACTAGAGTAATTCACAATTCGATGAAACGCTGTCTTCCAAAGAACAATTGGCATATCCCAACACGGCTTTTGCAGTTTTCGGAAAGCATTTTGAAATAAAACTCAAGTTTGAACCGAAAACTGCCAAGCGACCAGCCGTGTGACAGTAAATCCAGCTGATTTTATTTTCAAGTACAAACTGTCACACCCTTAATCTACGCTTCGATCGTATGATCAAATTCCACTGGGTTCTTGGTCAGGGGGTTTAGTGTTTCAGCAGATATCAGTCCCAAAGATTGCAGTTGGCGATGAATCATGATTGCAGCTTGAGCTGTAACCGTTCGGTATTCTCGTTCAGCCAACTGATTCAGGGCCTCATGGTCTTCATCATCGAAATAGATGGTTACTTTGGTCATTTTCACTCCAAAATAAAACAAGGATCGCGGATAAACACGATCCTTGTTTTAGCACGGGAGAGTGCAGAATATGATCAATTTATGTGCGAATATTTCTCCTTAGTTAGATTCGTCCTGATGGATTAGGTGACCATACTGAGATCGCCAGTTATAAAACGTTCGTTTTGAAACATTCAATTCCCCTCCAGTTGTACCAAATTCCGATGCCAGGAACTCACCCAATGTAACCGGGTCAATTCCACGGCTAATCACATCCCATTTTTGAATGGCGCGTAATTTGTCTTCTGTTGGCGTGTTACTCCGCCTCCCACGTCTGTTTTGTAGTGCTTTGGGTTTTGATGGTTTTTGAGTTTGTATTGGCGGTTTCCAGCGGTGGATCACATATTTTTCAATTCGTGCTTCTGGGGATCCACTATCGCTATTCTCCCAGGATTTTTTGCTGGGTAACACGCGATATGCACTAATAATAAACATTACGCTGATCAAAATACCCACAATTCTACGGGTCTGAGGATCCAGCAGATCTGTGAAGATCAAAATCTGTAGGAAAATCCCCGCCCCGACAAATAGCCCAACCAAACCGAGGGCAATGCAGATTATAAAAATATTTTTCTTCATAGTGTAGTGTTCGCATCATTGTCTTTTCTGCACTCCCACACTGGCGGGGCAAATTGAACCAAAAGCTCATCTTTATTTCAATGGGATTATTCGCACATATATCGCACAAATATTGGACTCTGACGTGCTAAAAAAGGCGTAGAGATATTCTTGGATCAACATAGCAGTAGTTTGATAAAGAATCCAAATGTTATTTTTCAATTTGACTGAAATGAAAAACCCTGGGTGAAATTTTCCCCTTTAGATCAATATTGTTAGATGCTCAAATATCCAAAAAAATATGATTTGATTCCCCTCTAGGAGCTACCAATGATTCCCAATGTGAACCAACACGATAAAGATACGTGTCAACACAATAGTAGAAGATTAAATATGGCCATTGATATCCTTCTGGATTATTTGCTGCGGTCGTATCCTGGTAATTTGAGTGATGAGCAATCCGAAGAAAATCATATACAAGTGGCTACTTTGGACAAAAAAACAGATTCAAATTCAGCCGATAACTATTCTTGAGATGGTAATTCAAGAAGTGCCTCTAAGTCTTCTCTTCGCAATCGCCGGCCTCCGCCTGATTTGAGTTGATAGTATGGAAGTGAACCATCGTCCATGTAGTTGTAAATTGTTTGGCGAGAAACACGCAAATAATTTGCTGCTTCTGCCGGAGTAAACCATTCCTGTTTATTGTCAGGATCATTTGTCTTCTTTATTATATTTGACATTATTTTACACTATTTGACAAAAAAATAGAGATATTTTACAATCCAGATTAGGAAGAAAACATCTGCACTATAAAATAATTTGATAAAGGAGATCAGCATGAATCAACTTATTGACCGACAATCAGTACTGTTACCTTCATATTCTGGATTAGACCAATTTACGATGAAATATGTGCATATCTCAACAGTGTTTGATGCAGCCAAAAATAAAATCATTTCTCTAGAATAAATACACTCAACGCTCATTTTCATTCTACCTCAAAAAATAAATAGTCATCCAAGTGGCACAAGCCTTGATCAGAAATGTTTAGTGAAAGAAGTAGATCATGAATAACCTAAAAGAAGAGTTTTACAGAATTGCAAGCGATGGATATTTGGGGGATCCATATGGGACAGATTCGTATGCATACCTGAGGGCATCTTCGGAACGCCAAGTAGAAGAAGGATCAAGTTTTCCACGGCAGCTTGAAAGTATTAATAAAGCTGCGAAAAGAGATAGCCTTCGTATCCCTTTTGATCTAATATTTTTTGACGATGGATACACCGGTTTTGAATTTGAACACCGCCCAGCTCTACTCAAACTTCGTCATGAAATAAAATCAAGACCACGAGCCATCCATCTAGTAATTGAGGATATTGATCGGTTATCAAGAAATGCTGACTGGCAGCAAGGTTTTTTGCTTGAAGAGCTATCTAGGGCATCAATTCAAGTTCACTTTTATATCAATCCAGGTTCGCAACTTGAAAGATATGTACGTGGTTACATTGCTCAAGAGGGAATGAAAAAAGATATCGAACGGATGCGGATGGGGTCTATTTACAAAGCAATGGATGGCAAAGTTACGGCTAAACGACCAAGATATGGGTATATAAAAACAGATCCAAGAGATAGCTACTATGAACTACATCCAGAAGAATCTAAAATCATGAGGGCAGTGTATGAAAAAATCATTTACGATGGACTAACTTTACATAAGATAGCTAAATGGATGAATGACACTCAGATCCCTACTCGGTTTAAGACCGGATTTTGGACAGCATCAACTTTATATCAACTTGTAAAATCTACTGTTTATAAAGGTGTTTTTTACGCTAACAGAGTCTATCAAGTCAAGACAGGTGAATATAACAAAGATGGAAGGCCAAAGCGAACAAACCGGATTCGTCCAAGAGATGAATGGATCGAAGTTAGCGTTCCTGCTATTGTTACTCCAGAAGAATGGCAACAGGCTCAAGAAATAATGAGTCGTAATGCCAAACGATCCACTCGAAATGGCAAAAAAGGGAAATGGTTATTACAAGGTATTTCGAAATGTAAACATTGCCCCGAATATAGTTTTTTGGCATTGCAACAATCAAAAGATACCTGGAAAAACTATTATGGATGCTCGTCAAGGCGATCTGAAAAAGCTAGAATGCTTAAAACAGCTTGTTACTCACCATATGTTACAAAAGAAGATTTAGAACGTCGAGTTTGGGAAGAAATCGAAACAGTCATTTACGACCCGGAAATAATTATTAGACGTCTGGATAAGAAAAATCAAGAAGAACTAACGATGAGCTATCAAGCTCAACTGGAATTTGTGAATTCGCAGCTTTCAGAGCTAGCGAAAGAGAAAACCAAATATGAGATGGCATATCAGCGAGATATTTATACTTTGGATGAATTTGAAGAAAAGATGAAAAATATACGTGGAAAAGAAAAATCGCTGAAATTGTCTCGAGAAAAACTGGAAGAAAAATTAATTGAAACTCACTCGATTGAGGAGCAAAAACATATCGTTATAAAAGCATTGAATAAAATAAAGGCTGAGGTTGAAAAAGCTAGACAAAACAAAACCCAACCCCAAGAAATTCCGTTCGAACTAAAGCGAAGGATATTATCCATACTTGTTGATGTCATTTGGGTGGACTCGGTGGAAAGAACTTTTACTATTGAAGGGGAAATAAGAGGAACCTTCGCGTTAGATGATGATAATAGTGAATCCCGGTCAAACTCTGGTGGCTCGCCCTTTTCACTTCCTACGAGTAATCAAAAGGGCAATTTTGGTTTTACATCTACCCCGAGATGGCGATGATGTGAGTGGTACCGGTTTCTTTGAAGGCTTGTTGAACCGGTTTCGGGATGCCGGTTTCAACCCCGAGGAGGATCCCGGCGAACAAAGACGCTTCAGGATCGGGCCAGAGTTGGTAAACTCGGGTGAGAGCCACAGTTTTCAATTTAAAGATTGGGGTGAAGAACCAATTCCCCTGGTCGGAAGCCAGTAATTCGATTTTCCCCCGCGACATATAGCTGTAAACTCCCTGACGGGCAAGATAAGTGCGATAGGAGAAGGCTTCGTGTTCTGGGGGTGTTGTTAGATATCCGGTTGCAGCGACTCGGTCGCCATAGTGGTAGTTTTGCTCGTTTGAAATCCGCACCTGTAAATCACCGCTGATGGATTGGGGTGGGGTATCATCTTCAAAACGAGGTTGGATGGTCTCAGCCGCGATACGTAAGTTGGTGTAAGTATCGCGTTCATCGGGCAGGGTGTTGATCACCCCGGTTACGATCATTTGACGATCGAGATCGTTGTGGGCCGCAATGAAATGGGGATCACTGCTGTCGGGAAGTGTTGCCTGATATCGGGCCGCCCCCAGCAGCAGAATGATGAAAATAACAGGGAGCGGGAGCGGGGGAGCTAGGAAGTGGGGGAATTTAAAACGTTCTAACATTGTTACGTTAGAACGTTTTACCCAGATTTGGATGATTGCCAACCCAAAAGCACCCCCAGCCAATATCAGCCAGGTGGTTGTGGGCAATGGTATGTTGTCAGCGAGAATGATGCCAGCCAAAAATGCCAGGGACAGCCAAAGAAGCGGCATAGACGTAGACTAGTTTGTAGATCAATTAGTTGGACTGATCAGGAGGGTTCCCCCGAGAAGCGTGTGAACCCCAATACATAAAAGATTATAGCATGGGAATTTGCACATGGTAGATAATATTACCCAGTTGTCTAAGTTGTTGTAAAGTTCCCTTGACAAAAAGTAAAGCTTCTTATATACTCTCGCTGTAAAGTAACCTTGACAACCCGGAGCAAAAAAATGCTATTGAAAACGAACCAAACTCCCCAAGAACGTCGCAAATATTTCACGAATTTAGGTCTCATTGCGCAACTGGCTTTGATCGCGGCTATTGTTCTGGGGCGCCTCGATACCCTAAACCTGGACTTCATTATTGGGATGTTGTACGGCTTCTCTCTTGTGGGCAATTTGGCCTTTTTGATCGTGGTAGGTCGTTATAAACTTGGAGGTAACGATGTTCGATAAATCTAGAATAAAGCAACGTCTCAAATTATTCCGTCCGGTTTGGGTGCCGCTGATTTTATATTTGGGGATGCTCGTTTTAGTCGTCTCTTGGGCGCCGCGGTTTGCGGACACAATTTGGGGCTATTTGGTGGTCATGATCCCCCTGATCCCCGGGATATTTATCGCTGTGGGCATTTTTCGAGCAATGGCCCAATTGGATGAATTGGAACGCCGGATCATTTTTGAAGCGGTCGCGCTTAGTTTTACATTGACCCTTTTATTATTGCTGAGTCTAAGTTTTCTCAGTATGGTTGGCGATCCCCAGATCAGGACTGATTTTATTTTGCTTTTCATGGCAATTACGCTGGTTATAGGTAAATTGTGGGGTAATTGGAGATATCGGTGAACAATAAACTTCGGGGACTTCGGGCCGAACGGAACTGGTCGCAAGCCAAGTTGGGTGAAAAGTTGGGGGTCTCGCGCCAGACAATCAATGCGATCGAAAATGGTAAATATGACCCCAGTTTGCCCCTGGCGTTCAAAATGGCGCGCTTGTTCGATTTGTCAATTGAGACAATTTTTGAGCCAACCGAAGATGATTTAGATCGGTAAATTTTTTTGGGGGTTAGTAAACAATTCAGGGTTACCTGGTTAGCGTTGTCGTTTTAGCCTCTTGTTAGCAAAATCTGTTTCGTGAAAGATTTACCTTTCAAGAGAAAAACTGCCAAATGGACATATTTCCTAGTTCAATATAACCTGTTCCACTGGTATAATTTCGGCGTGCCGACCCCCTTTTATCACTTACATTTTGCTGAAACGCTGCTGAAAAAACGTTCTTTACCAAACGGAATCCAAGAACTCCTTGAGCAAAACCAACCCTCATTTTTACTTGGGAATATCGCGCCTGATGTTCAAGTAATTTCCGGCCAATCACGCCCGGAAACTCATTTCTATAAATTACCGATTTCTGAGAATCAGGATTTGCCATGGAAGTCTATTCAGACCCGGCTTCCCGACTATGCTACTCTGTGTAGTTTATCTCCATCTGCACAGACTTTTTGTATTGGCTATTTTTGCCATTTATGGGTGGATTGGCTTTGGACGGTTCAAATCTTTGAACCGATCTTTGGAAACCAAAACCAACAGTCAGAACGACCACGACGATTGTATCTCCATAATGTGCTGCGGTCGTATATTGATCTCCAAATAATTTCTGCGTTGAATGGCAAAACGGGACCTGAATTATATGCAGCCCCAATTTTTAACGATTTTCCATTCATTGATTCAAAATTTCTTGATCAGTGGCGCAATTTTTTGGTTGAACAATTACGGCCGGGTGTCAAAATTCAGACGGTTGAAATCTTTGCCACTCGCCATGGTATTGATCCCAATGAATTTTATCGCTTGCTTCAATCGGAAGCTGATCTAGAAACTGAGCTTTTTGGAATCGTACCTCGTCAGCAGGTTGACAGTTTTTGGGATGAGTTGTTTGTGAATGTTAATGATTTTTTACTTGATGTTCTGTGATGTGGTTTTTTCCCTTGCCAACAGGAGCGTAAAATGAATATTGTCGATTTCTCCCCCATTCCCTACCAAGGCGGAAATCTCGGCCTGGGAATGAAATTACGTGGCATTTTCACAAAGGGGTTGGGTTGGTCTGCCACCATGAAGTCCCAAGAAGTTGTGATCACCGCTTTGCAAAAGGTTTTTGATAATCGCTACTACTTGTTGCGCAATGTTCCTTTACCGAATACCAAGACGGTCGTTCCATTGATATTCTTCGGTCCACACGGGTTGTATATGTTTTCAAATCATACCCTACGAGGCGTATATCGGGCGATTGATGATCGCTGGGAAATCATGAATAAAGGTACTTCTCGGTTCATTCCCGCGCGTCCCAATTTAGTTACTGCAACTAATCGGCTAGTCTTTCAACTAGAACAATTCTTTAAGGCTAACAGCATTTCAACCGCAATTGAGCCAATATTAGTTTTTACTGAACCAGGATTTCATATTGACACTGAACGGCCAGATATCCGCATTGTGTTAGGCGATGCAGTTGACCGTTTTGCGATCCGTTTGGCTCGGACCGAACCCAATCTTTCAGCTGCGGAGGTACTTGACCTTTATAGTGCTATCAAAACGGCGATCGAACCTCAAGAGGTCGAAGTTGAAGACGTGGTTGAAGCGCAAGGCCCAGGTATTGGGCACGCGATTGAAACTCGCTTTGATCAACTCATAGCCCCCTTACAAAAACGGTTTAATTTTCAAAGGAAGCAATGGCTCCTATTAGTAGCATTTGTAATATTTGATATCGTAATTTTATTGGTGTTTCTAATTTTTATATTTTTCACTGCTTAAGGAATTTCGCAAAATCACCTGGCAAGGTTACAATAAAGGGCTTTTAGACCGATTCATCCTTCTAATCGAATTGTATTGTTGAAACTTTGTCCAGATAACTGTTAACATTTATGCCTCAACCTTTACTATCAATAATCATTCCTGCTTATAACGAGGAAACTCGTCTACCAGAAACCTTACGGCAGATATTTGATTTTTTACAGACCCAATCCTATCCTGCTGAAGTTATTGTAGTTGAAAATGGCAGCCAAGACCGTACCTATGAAGTTGCCTCTGAATTCACTCGCCAATACCCCCAACTCAAAGTCATTCATGAAACTGGCAAAGGAAAAGGGTTAGCCATCCGACGGGGCATGCTGGCAGCAACGGGCCAGTATCGGTTCATGTGTGACGCGGACTTATCGATGCCAATTGCAGAAGTCAACCGATTCTTGCCGCCGCAGTTAGATAACTTTGATGTTGCTATCGCCTCTCGCGAGGCCTCAGGCGCTATTCGTTACAATGAGCCGGGCTATCGTCATTGGGGTGGGCGCGGCGTTAATTTGTTAATCCGGCTGCTGGCAATCCCTGGCTTGCGTGATACCCAGTGTGGGTTCAAGATGTTTAGAGCTGATGTGGCTGAAGACCTATTTCGCTACCAGACCATAATGAATTGGTCTTTTGACATCGAAATTCTGTTTATTGCACGCATGCGCAAGTACCAGATTCGCGAACTTCCTATTCCTTGGTATTTCAACGCTGAAACAAAACTGAGCCCATTCAGTGATGCTGCCAAAATGGTTGCCGATATTCTAAAGATCCACCAAAATGCTCGCAAAGGTCGGTATGCCCCCTCGGATTGATCCGGGTTTGATTCCGGCCGCCCCCGACTTGAGCCACGAACGGGCTCTCTGGGCCAATGACTCTTTGTGGGTTGCGGGGATTGATGAGGCTGGACGCGGTGCATTAGCCGGACCCGTGGTTGCTGCCGCGGTGGTTTTGCCCCAAATAACGAATTTCAATGTGGAGTTACAGGGGGTCCGCGACTCTAAGCAAATGTCCCCGGCTCAGCGTGAATTCTGGTCAACGACAATTTGTGAAAGCGCGGTAACCTGTGGTATCGGGCAAGCCTCGGCCTCCGAAATTGATAGTCTGGGTATTGCCCCGGCAACCCAATTGGCTGCCACTCGGGCGGTAGCTGCCTTGTCAGTTTCCCCAGATCACCTTTTACTCGATTATTTTTATCTCCCCAAACTCAATTGTCCCCAAACCGCCCTCGTCAAAGGTGATGCCCGTTCCTTGAGTATTGCCGCGGCTTCGGTGTTAGCAAAAACTACTCGAGATGCTATACTTATTGAAATGGAATTTAAATATCCAGGTTACGGGCTGGCGAAACACAAAGGGTATGGCACCCAATTTCACCGGAATGCAATCAAGAAACTAGGTCCGACCCCATTTCATCGTATGAGTTTCGAACCCCTTAAATCGCTGGCGCAATTACCACTGTTCCCAGGAGAAGAATATGGCTCAAAAGGCTAAAATCAAAAAACAATATGGCTTATGGAAATCGCCAATTACGGCATCCAGTCTGGCCCGCGGGCTTAGCTTTAGTGATGTAGCCTGGGATCAAGATGGCTCCTTGGTTTGGCGCGAAAGCCGCTCTGATCGCAGTGTATTAGTCCTCCAACCCGCTGATGGACAGGCTTTTCGCGACTTGAATAGCGAATTCAATGTCCGGGCCAGTGTGGGTTACGGCGGCGGTGATTTTACCGTCTCGCAAGGTTATGCATATTTTGTCGAAGCCAAATCTGGCCGAATTTACCGCCAATCCACCTCGACGGGATTACCAACCCCGATCACCCCAGCTTTTGGCGGAGCCGCGGATCCAACTGTTTCCCCAAACGGTCAATACTTGCTCTATGTGCACACTTACGAACGCCAAGATTCAATTGCCTTAGTCGATTGTGAGGGGGAAAACTGGCCGATTAAATTGATTTCGGGTGATGATTTTTACATGCAGCCTTGCTGGCATCCCAATAGCCGGAATATTGCCTGGATTGCCTGGAATCATCCTCAGATGCCCTGGGATGGCACTCGCCTGATGTTGGGTAAACTCGAACCCTGTTCTCAGGGGCTATTGAATTTGGTAGATGTAATGACCATCACCGGCGACGAACAAACCGCGGTATTCCAGCCACAATTTTCTCCCGATGGCCGGTACTTGGCTTATGTAACTGATCCGGACGGATGGTGGCATCTATATATTTATGATCTTGAAACCGGTGAACGAATCGTGCTTACCGGCGGCGAAGCCGAACACGCGGTTCCAGCCTGGATTCAGGGATTGCGTACTTATACCTTTAGTGCCGAAGGAAACAGCATTTATTTCTTGCGAAATCAAGATGGATTTATGGGACTTTGGCGGGTCGATTTGGCGACCAAGCAAAAAGATAAAATTCGGCTGGGGGCTGAATATACCTGGCTATCCCAATTGTCAATTGCCCCGGAGGGCGAACGGGTAGCACTCATTGCTTCTGGGGGGCGAGTACCCAGTCGAATCGTGACTTATAACGCGTTAGGAAAATCAAGAATTCGCCGCCGCTCGTTGCCCGAGGATTTACCACCGAAAACTTACGCCCTACCCCAACCCATCACCTGGAACGGTATGGATGGCGAAACCGTTCATGGCCTGTATTACAGTCCCAACAGTGAAAAATTTGAAGGAGTTGGTCTGCCGCCGCTGATGGTCCTCATCCACGGCGGGCCAACCGGACAGCGCGGTGCCGCTTTCGATGGCCAGGCTCAATTCTTCACTTCCCGAGGCTGGGCAGTTTTGCAGGTTAATTATCGCGGTAGTGTGGGGTATGGGCGCGCATATCGCAATAAACTGCGTGGAAATTGGGGCATTTATGATGTTCAGGATGCTGTTAGTGGCGCCAAAGATTTAATTTCTGAGGGACAAATTGATGAAAATAAAATCGTCATCATGGGGGGCAGCGCGGGCGGGTTCACGGTGCTCAAGGCCCTGGAGGATTATCCCAGTTTCTTCAAAGCAGGGATATGTCTTTACGGGGTGGCGAACCAATTTACTTTGGTGGCTGACACCCACAAATTCGAGGAACGGTACTCTGATTCGTTGTTGGGATCCCTCCCTGAAGCCGCCGATATTTATCGAGAACGCTCCCCCGTCTTCTACGCCGACAAAATTAAAGACCCCATCGCAGTATTCCAAGGGGAAGATGACAAAGTTGTCCCCCAAAGCCAATCAGATGAAATTGTAGCCGCCCTGCGCCGCAATGGGGTTCCCCACGAATATCATCTCTACCCTGGTGAGGGCCACGGTTTTCGAAAAACAGAGACGATTGAAAAGTTCTACACCGCGGTCGAGAAGTTTTTACAGCAATATGTAATTTTTGCTTGAAGAAAAAAACCGGGTTCCTCGCAGGAACCCGGCTTTTATAACGGGGGAATGCCTATTGTAATGGTAATGCTACAAATTCTCCGGATATCATAACCATTTCATCCGTGTCATCCAAATTGACAGCATCGAAATAAAATGTTCCGGTGATCGTATCTGCCGGGCTTTCATCAAAGACAAAGAACCCCTGGATGGCACCATATTTTTTATCGCCAACCAAAGCCAAACCGCTGGGCGCTTTGCTTTTGGTAGCCGGGTCGAAACTGATGACCTGCATCATCAGTTCTTGGCGATTAATGGGGAGATACAGGGTGATTTTGTTTATTTCTTCTGGGCCTACTAGTGTGATGATGTACTCATCCGCGGTGGAGGCGTATTCAACTGAATTGCCTTCCACCATTGTCGGGAAACCTTCTTGGGCCGCGATCATGAACGTGAATTCTCCGGCACCGACTGTACTCATTCCCATCTCAGAATCTCCGCTATCTCCTGAATCGGAATCACCACCGAAATCGAGTAGATCACCTGCGCTAGCTTCGTGAAAGGTTACAGATGCCAGGACGGTATTGAAATAGGGTTCAACTTCCTCCCAGCGATCTGCGGGCGAGCTGGTAAACATGGTGAATTGTTGTTTCGGCCCGATCGCGACGAGTACCATCCGGCCACGCACATCTTGTTCATCTTGTTCCCCCGCCAGATCAACCAATAGTCCGGGATGCCCGGCGACCCGAATTTCTTTTTTCTCCAAAAATTCTGGCGCGACAGCTTCATTTTCCATATCGGTTTCGAATTGTTTATACAGTTCGTCCACTGTCATTTCTTCTTCATTAAGACCACCGATCAGTAAGAAGTACGGCCCGAGTTCTTCATCCGCATCTGGTGCTTCCATACTGACAATTCCCATGAATCCTTCGGTAAGGTAGTCGGGAATAGTTTTAAAAGTGAACCCCCCCTCCTCACTGCGGAACTCGTCGCCGAGTTGCACCCCAGGAGCAGGTCGAATTTCTTCGGGGGTGGCGGCTGAGGGGGCTTCGCCTTCATCCTCAGCTGGCGCAGCCTCCGGATCGGGGGCTGTTTTATCTTGGAGGGCTTCTTCAGCCGCAGGAGCTTCTTCGCCGGGTACCTCCTCAGCTGGAGGGGGCGCGGCCTCCTCACCGCCGCCCGAAAACAAGCTGCATGCCAGGGTAACGACTGATAAAAGTAAAATCACAGACAGAATCAGGCGTAAATTTCGTTTCATTTTGAACCTCCTCAGGATAGGCCAACTGACAGTCAATACCAAGCATATAGTATTTCTATCATATCATCGGTTTTGGAAACTAAAATGGTACATTTGGGGTGCTGTACTAAAAAAGTCCAGCGGTTTAGGCTGGACTTTATGATCGTTTCAGAATTTGGGTTTAGGCGTTAGCTTTGGTTAATCTTCGAGATGTGACCATTTTGGTCAATTCTGCTGCAATTGCCGGGATGAAGAGCAAGGGAAGCACATACTGCCATTGCTCCCATTGCATCGGCATCGTATGGAAGATCCGATTCAGGAAGGGGATATAAACCACCGCCAGGAGGAGTACCAGCGAGGAAACCACCGCCCAATTCATGCTCTTGTTGGTGAGCAACCCAATTTTTAGAATGGGATAGTTTTCCGACCGAGCGGTGAAAGCCCGCAGGAGTTCCGAGAAAGACAGCGAGACGAAGGCCATTGTTTTTGCCATTTCGGGGAAGAGCCGAAGACCAATCAAGTAGGCTCCCAATGTGATGGCCGTAATCGCGATGGTTTGCACGACAATGCCAGACATCATTTGCCGGTTGATGATGGGTTCTTCGGGGCGCCGCGGGGACTGTTCCATGATATCAGGATCACCCGTTTCAACGCCTAACGCCAGAGCCGGAGCTCCATCCGTAATTAGGTTGAGCCACAGGAGTTGGATCGCCGTCAGTGGGGAGGGTAACCCGAACAAAGTCGCCAGGAAAATGATGGCAATCTCGGCCATGTTACAGGAGAGCAGGTAGAACACAAATTTGCGGATATTGCTGTAAATCACCCGGCCTTGTTCGACTGCGGAGACGATGCTGGCGTAATTATCATCGGTCAGGACCATGTCGGCTGCGCCTTTGGTCACATCGGTGCCGGTGATGCCCATTGCCACGCCGATATCGGCCTGTTTAATCGAAGGAGCATCGTTGACCCCATCGCCGGTCATGGCCACAACTTGGCCGTTGGTCCGCAGGGCTTGGACGACTCGCATTTTATGTTGGGGAGAAACCCGAGCAAAGACGTCGGTATGCTTGACTTCTTCAAGCAAGGCGTCATCATCCAATTGGTTTAGATCATTGCCGGTGAGAACTTTATGCCCTGCTTCCAATAGCCCAATTTCTTCAGCAATAGCTTTAGCTGTGTTGGGATAGTCACCCGTGATCATAATGGTGCGGATGCCAGCCTGCCGGGCAGTTGCCAGCGCAGGCGGAACTTCGGGCCGGGCTGGATCGATCATACCGATCAACCCGACGAAGATCATTTCTTTTTCGAGGTCATCATCAATGATTCCATCATGATCATCATCCAAAATATCGGTAACCCGGTAAGCCACGCCTAATACCCGCAGGGCGTCTTCGGTCATGGCGTCGTTGGCAGCCAAAATGCGGCGACGTTGCTCATCATCCAACGGAACGGCGACATCTTCCCGGTTCTGGTAATGGGTACATTGCTGCAGGACGATATCGGGGGCCCCTTTTTCGGCGACCACAAACCATTCCCGTTTTTCATCATCATAGAATGGTGAAATATCCTCGGGTTTGGGATCGGATACCGCGTGGACGGTGACCATTCGTTTGCGTTCAGAATCAAAGGGAATTTCTTCGACCCGGGGATAAGATTGATTAAGGGGACTCGGCAGGGCACCCGCTTTTGCCGCCGCGATAATCAACGCCCCTTCAGTGGGGTCACCGACCATCCGGTAGGTGGATTCACCGTCTTTATAGGTTTCCAACTCGAGAGTGGCATCGTTGTTTAAGGCCCCAATCCATAGGGTAGTCAGAATCGCGGGAAATTGGGTCAAGCTGACGGGTTTACCTTCGGATACAAATTCACCTTGCAGGTTGTATCCCGTCCCGGTGACATTGAGAAATTCGCCATCGGCTGCGACGCGGGTGACGGTCATTTCGTTTTGGGTCAGGGTTCCGGTTTTGTCGGAGCAAATTACCGTGGCAGAACCCAATGTTTCAACCGAAGATAACCGTCGGATGAGGGCGTTGCGCTTGATCATCTCGCGCATCCCCAGGGCCAGGCTGATCGTCACCACCGCAGCCAAACCCTCGGGAACAGCCGCAATCGCCAGGCTGACGGCGATGATGAACATATCCAATGCCGGGGTACCCCGCAGCCAACCGACGACAAAGACCAAGGCACAAACGGCCAGCGCCGCCCAACCCAGAGTTCGGCCGAGTTGGTCGAGTCGTTTTTGCAGCGGCGTTTGTTCTTGCTCGACAGCTGAGAGCATCTCAGCGATTTTGCCGATCTGGGTATTCATCCCGGTGCTGACAACTACGCCTTGCCCGCGCCCATAAGTGACCACAGTGCCCATGAAAGCGATATTTTTACGATCTCCAAGCGGGGCTGTTGGTTCAAGTTCAAGGGTCGCATCTTTTTGCACCGGGACCGATTCGCCCGTCAACGCGGCTTCATCAATCCGTAAATTGGCCGTCGTTACCAGCCGGACATCCGCGGGGATGTAGTTCCCAGCCTCCAGGAAAACGATATCACCAGGGACCAATTCTTTCGCCGGAACCGTCATCCGCCGTCCATCCCGCAGGCCATTGGCTTCAGGGGCGGCCAGTTCTTGTAATGCCGCCAGAGCTTCCTCGGCCCGGCGCTCCTGGATCACGCCCAAGGCCGCATTGAGCAGCACGATGGCCATGATGGCCGCAGCTTCAATCCAATCGCCCAAAAGCGCGGAGATTATTGCGGCAATGAGCAGCAAGTAAATGACAAAGTCATTGAATTGGGCCCACAACAATTGCCAGAATGTGGTCGGTGGGGCTTCGTCAAGTTGGTTGTAACCATACCGGGTGATGGCGGCCTGTGCGGCTGCAGTTGAGAGTCCCCCGTCAATTGTGGTTTCGAGTTCAGCCAGCGTGTTGTCGGCTGAAACGGCGTGCCAGGCTCTGTTTTGGGACGAGTCGGGCTCAAGGGTTTCGAGTTGAGTTTCAGTTATCATATGCTTCTTCCAATTCTAGAAAATCATCAGGGATTGACTCCCCTGATGTTAGGAGCATTATACCGCGGTGAATCATACTCTTTCGATCTGTTGGGATACCCATAAAATATGGGGATGTGGTTGAATTCGTGTAAGGTGTTAGCATCCTGGTTAGCGCAGCGAAACGCAAAGTGTGGCGAAAATTGAATAATATCCTGAACATAGCCAAGTTTGGCTCAGATAGTGAATCTGTGCAAACAAAATGACTATCACCCGCACACATTTTCCGGAAGAACTATCAAGGTCATGTTAAAGCGAAAAAGGCACCCCATTGGATGCCTTTTTCAGGAGGGAGAAGAAATGAACTGCCTGGGTGTTAGCCAGGTGGATGGCAATGTCGAAATTATCATCCACCTGAGCAACACCTAATCTCCACTAACAGGAAGGGCCGCGTAATTAGGGAACGCAGGTACCGGGATCGGTAATGCGGGGAGTTTGGGTTCGTAGACCGGGAGGGGGGCTTCAATCGCATCGAATTTGCTGGTGCCAGCTAAGATTTCAATTTCATTCCGAGCAGTGATGATTTTTGCCACTTGCCCATCAACCATCTGGATCACTTTATCAACGTATTTCATCATCCGTAGATCGTGGGTGACCATGATCCCAGCTTTGTTTTGCTCGTGGATCAGGTCAGCAAAGATTTGGACAACCTGATTGGCGCGTTCGGTGTCTAGAGATGCGGTGGGTTCATCGGCCAGCACCACACTTGGGTTGTGGATTAGGGACCGGGCAATGGCAACCCGCTGCTGCTGCCCCCCGGAGAGTTGGCCGGGGAGATTGTCGAGGCGATCTTCCATCCCTAAGCGGGTCAACAAATCAGCGGCTTTTTGACGACCATCTCGACCGTATTGACCATTAAGACGAAGCATCAATTCAACATTTTCCAGGGCGGTCAGGTAAGGTACCAAGTTGTTGGCCTGGAAAGTGAACCCAATTTTCTCTCGGCGGAACCGAGTGCGTTCTTGATCATCCATCTGGCCCAAATCCTGCCCGTCAATCAACAGTTGACCCTCGGTGGATTGCAATAGCCCGGCTAACATTGCCAGCATGGTGGTCTTTCCTGATCCACTGGGACCAACCAGCCCGATGAATTCTCCCGCTTGAACGCTGATTGAAACCTGGTCCACCGCTTTGACTGTCAGATTATTGCTCTCATAAACTTTCGTAACGTTGTTGGTTTGTAAGATGTTCATTTTCTTCTCCAAGTTGTTTTTCTTGAGTTATCGCTGTGATTTTGGATCACGAATGGTGCGAATTTTCCGAATTTGACGAATGTTTTTTGCTTTATAAAATTCGTGGTATTCGTTTCATTCATTCTATTCGTGTTTTTTACATTCCTAAAGCCGTTAGCGGTTCAACCTTCAGGGCCAATCTGACTGAGACCATCCCCCCCAAGGGTCCGATCAGTAGCAGGCCGACGATGGTGATCAGGATGGATAAGCCACTAAAGACGATCGGGACTTGAGCCGGGATTCCGAGCGCCATCCCAAAAGCAACCACCGAGCCCAGGAATACTCCAAAAATCGTGACCAGGATAATTTGCAGGATGGCGGCGATGGCGACGATCCGGTTGGAGGTACCAATGGCCTTGAGCATCCCGATCTGGGGGACTTTTTGTAGGGTTTGAATTTGGAAAAATCCGCCGATGACCAGAACACCGATCAGGAAGGTGAAGCCCCGCATGGTGTTTAGGGTGCCTTGCTGTTGGGCGAAGCCGGGTGAAGCCTGGTAGGCAGTCTTGATGTCCACAACTTCGATATCGTCGATGCGGTTCATCAGGAAAGTCGACATTTCAGTCAGCAAAGTTGGGTTTTCGAGTTTGACCGCCAGGATATTGGGGATAATTGCGTTGTCACCCGAGGGGGCAACGGCTCCGGGACGAATGTCATCCCAAACTTGCAAGGGAACAAAGATTGAATTTTGGAAGAAATATTTCTGGCTGTCGCTAATCCCGACAATCGTTAGATTGAAGTACTCGTCGTCGATCCCTTGAGTGGATTTGATGGTGAGTTGGTCGCCAACAACCAGACCGGTTTCTTCGGCCACAAAGCTGTCGATCACAACAACTTTAGCCCGTTTATTGCGGAGGGCCTGTCCGTCGATTACGGTGGGGGAACCCGGCTTGCCGACTTCGACCCCGACCAGGGAGACATCCAGATCTTCACCAGCTGCCAGGATCACTTCAGTGTTGCTGAAGCCGATGGCGCCAACGTCAGCGATCCCAGCCTGGCGGCGGACGTTTTTGAGTACGCTGTATTCCAGGCGGCTGGCCTGGGTGGAGTAATCCACCTCGGATTGGAAGACCAGGAGTTCGGCCTCCAGGTTATCGAGATATTCTTTATTGGCGGCCGCTAACCCTTCTCCGAGGGCGGCGATGAATAAAACCAGGAAAGTGATCAGGGCGATCACGAGACTAAACAGGAAAAAGCGGCTTTTATTCCGCCAGATTTCTTTGAAACTCAGATATAGTGCCATTTTTCCTCTCTCCATAATTTGACTGGTGGGTTGGTTTCGTTCTAAAGTGGTCAAATTATGTCTATATTATACGGATTATCCATTAATTGTCAAGTATTTGCACAGATATTGAAATTAATAGATGATTAATAAACCCAATAAAATGATTGGTTTCGTTCATAATGGGTTGATGTAGCCAACGAACAAACAACTTCCAAAACCACCCTCTTTAGTCCTAGATTGGGCATGATTTTCTCCTGCCCTCTGATTACAAATCGCACCGCTCTAAGCGTCGTTTGTCACTCGTCTTTCGCAAAAACGGGAGTATGATTAAGTATGTTGCGGTTGATATGTTAGAAATAGGTGACAGAAAAAACCGCATCCCCGACAACGTTTACACTCCCGAATTGAATCTGTACGTAAGGAGTATCTTATGCAAGATTTAACCCCCCATTTTCTTGAATTAGTTCGTCTGGCGGCTACAGACCTAGCCCCGGATATTGAAAAATCACTGCAAGCAGCAGTGGAACGTGAAGAATCCGGATCGGCCGCCCGCGGGGCGATGGAAACCATCGTTCAAAACGTCGAAATGGCGCGTGAAATGTCGACCCCGATTTGTCAGGATACCGGCACGCCCTTGTTCTACGTTCATTATCCTGAAGGCTGGAGCACCCGGAAACTGCGCAAACAAATCGTCGCCGCGGTCGTGGAAGCCACCGAAAAGGCCTATCTGCGCCCCAACTCGGTGAATACGGTCACGGGCGCCAACACGGGTGACAACACCGGTGATGAACATTACCCCACCATCCACTTTGAAGAGGTCGATGGCGACACCTTAACCGTTGACCTGATGTTAAAAGGCGGCGGTTGCGAGAATGTCGGTGCGCAGTATAAGCTGCCTGACAACCGCTTGGGAGCCGGACGCGATCTCAAAGGGGTCCGCAAAGTGGTATTGGACGCGGTTCAACAAGCTCAGGGCAAGGGTTGTGCCCCCGGAGCTTTGGGCGTCTCCATCGGCGGCGACCGTGGTTCCTCGTTCATTGCCTCCAAAGAAGCCCTGCTGCGCCAACTCGACGACGAAAATCCCGACGCAACCCTGGCCGAACTCGAAGAAACCCTCACCGAGGATGCCAACCAACTCGGTATCGGTCCGATGGGCTTTGGCGGTAAAACCACGGTCTTGGGCACCAAGATTAAAGGCCTGCATCGCCTCCCGGCCAGCTACTTCGTCTCGGTCTCATACATGTGCTGGGCCTACCGCCGTCGCCAGATGGTCTACCAAGACGGTGAAGTGAGTTATAGCTAAAAAACTTAACGCCAAGGCGCAAAGGATGGAAGGCGCAGAGATTTTTGAAAGATAAAGAATCTCTGGTTTATCAAAAAATTACATTCTTTGCGTCTCTGCCTCTCAGCGTCTTTGCGTTTTGCATTTCGAAAGAAGGATGATATGAAAAAGTTGACAATCCCAATTTCTGATGAAGAGATTCGTGATCTCAAAATGGGCGATCCAGTGATGTTGACCGGGATTATCCTCACCGGGCGGGATTCGGTCCATAAATGGATGGTCGAGACGTTTGTCAAGCAGACCAGCGAACCTCAAGGCGATGACCTCGAAGTCTACGAAGCGATCAAACCGCTCCTAGATGGTGGCATTATTTATCATTGTGGTCCCGTCGTCGCCGGGTTGGACACCGGGGATTACAAATTCGTCGCCGCCGGTCCGACCACCAGCATTCGCGAGGAACCCTACCAGGGTCCGGTGATGGATCACTTCAATATTAAGGGCGTCGTCGGCAAAGGCGGGATGGGGGCTAAAACCTTGAAAGCCTGCGAAGATGTCCCTGGGGTGTATTTCAGTGCCATCGGCGGCGCGGCTACCCTGATTGCCGAATCTGTCCAGGAAGTCAAAACCGTCTATAAGATGGAATTTGGGGTCCCCGAAGCCATTTGGGTCCTCGATGTCAAAGATTTCCCCGTCGTCGTTACGATGGATTCCCATGGCCAAAGCCTACACGCCGATATCGAAGAGAAATCCCAGGCTGTTTTCGACGAGTTGATCGCGACCTGAGCTGATTGATAAATTAAAACCGCTAATCCCGCGAATTTTCACGAATAAAAACACAAATTCGCGGTGATTAGCGAGATTAGCGGTTTTTTCTCGTTTTATTTTAAAAAGGAACGATTTATGACCGATAAGAATACGATTGTTCACGATGTAATTATTGTTGGCGCTGGCTTGGCCGGGACTTGGGCAGCAATGGCTGCGGCCCGCGCCGGAGTCACCAACGTGGGAGTCCTCTCCAAGATCCATCCCCTGCGCTCGCATAGTGGGGCGGCTCAAGGTGGGGTGGCGGCGGTGCTGAACAACGTCCGCCCGGTAGCCGATACCGGCCCCCGCGGCCCTTTGGAACCAGTGCCCGAGGGTGATGACCCACCCGATAGCCTCGACCTCCACATGTTCGACACCATCAAAGGTTCCGACTGGCTCGGTGACCAGGATGCCATCAAGATTATGGTCGAAGAAGCCCCCGAGATCATTTACGAATATGAGCATATGGGCTGCGTCTTCAGCCGCCTGCCCGACGGTCGCATCGCTCAGCGCCGCTTTGGCGGGCACAGCGCCCCACGCGCCAATTATGCTGCCGACTACACTGGCCACGTTTTACTACACACCATCCACGAGCAGGCTCTGCGCAAGGGCGTAAAATTTTACAGCGAGTGGAACCTGCTCGATGTAATTATTGAAGACAATGTTTGCAAGGGTGTCGTGGCCCTCGATATCGAGACCGGCGAAGTTTACACCATGCGGGCCAAAGTCGTGATGTTTGGTACTGGCGGTTATGGCCGGGCTTTTGCGATTACGTCTAACGCCTATGCCAACACCGGCGATGGCGTAGCGATTGCCTACAATGCTGGGGTTCCCTTGATGGATATGGAATTTGTCCAATTCCACCCCACCGGCCTATATGGGCATGGGATTTTGATGAGCGAAGCCTGCCGGGGTGAGGGGGGGTACCTGACCAACAAAGACGGCGACCGCTTCATGGAAAAATATGCCCCTGACAAGATGGAACTCGCCCCCCGTGACTTAGTTAGTCGCTCCGAACAGACCGAGATTGACGAAGGCCGCGGTATTGGTGATGAAAGTCAGGGTGTTTTCCTGGATATGCGTCATTTGGGACGTGAGAAAATTCTCGAAAGACTGCCCCAAGTTCGCGATTTGGCGATCAACTTTGCCGGGGTAGATCCGATCGATGACCCGGTCCCGATCCAACCGACGGCTCACTACAGCATGGGCGGTATCCCCGCTAATGCGGATGGACAGGTGATTGCTAACGCTGAGGGTGATCCCGTTGTTGGGTTCTACGCCGCGGGCGAATGTGCCTGCATCAGTGTCCACGGGGCCAACCGCCTGGGGACCAATAGTCTCCTAGGAGCTTCAATTTTTGGTCGTCGTTCGGGGAACGCCATCGCCGAATTCGTCAAAAATGGGGCCGAACTACCCTCCCTCAATGCCGATCCGGCCGAGGAGCAGCGGAAACGACTCCAGGCGATCAAAGACAACCCCGGTGAGGAAAATGTCGAAGCCATTGCCCAAGAACTTAAGCAGACGATGACCGATTTCTGCGGCATTTACCGGGATGATGAAAAACTCAAACATGCCTTAGCCAAAGTCAAAGAACTCCAGGCCCGGTTCGAAAATGCCCAGGTGATGGATAAAACCGATCGCTTCAATACCGACGTTCTAGCCGCCATCGAGACTGAACACCTGCTAACTTTCAGTGAAGTAATCGTCAAAGGCGCCCTCGACCGCACCGAAAGCCGCGGGGCTCACTACCGCACCGACTTCCCGAAACGTGATGATGAAGATTGGCTCAAACACACGGTAGCCCACAAAGGCAAAGACGGCCGTCCAGTCATTAGCTTCAAAGGTGTCAACATCGATTGGGAAAAATACCCGCCTCAGGAGAGAAAGTATTAACGTCCAAACATGGCAACGCTAAAACGTTTGAATGTTTAACAAGGAGCTTCTATGTCAAAAAACGGCTCAAAATCTACTGTTACCTTACGTATTCAACGCTTCAATCCCGATGAGGATAAGAAGCCGTATTTACAGGAATTTGAACTCGTCCGCACCCAGGGGATGACAGTGCTGGATGCCCTGCATGTCGCCAAAACGGAACAGGATGGCAGCATCACCTATCGCCGCTCTTGCCGCCATGCCATTTGTGGCAGTTGTGCCATGAATATCAATGGCAAGAACGTGCTGGCCTGCCACACTCCAGTAGTGGATGTGCTGGATAAGAAGGGCCGGGTCACCATTCGGCCGCTGCCCTACCTCCCCATCATTAAAGATTTGGTCGTCGACCGCACTAGCTTCTGGGAGCAGTATCTGCGGGTCAAACCCTGGCTGATTTCCCCAGACAGCGTGCCTGAAAAAGAGTACCGCATCAGCCCCGATGAGGTCGAAGCGCTTCAAAAAGCCGAAACCTGCATCATGTGCGGGGCCTGTTACTCAGCCTGCAACGTTATCGGGATGACCAAAGAATATATCGGCCCGCATGCCCTGCTGAAAGCCTTCTTACGCGTCCTTGATCCCCGCGACTGTGGCCCCACCGAACGTTTGAGCGATTTGGACGGCGGCGACGGCGTCTACCGCTGCCACACCATCTTTAACTGTATCGATGCCTGCCCCAAGGAACTCAATCCCACCGAGGCCATCGAAACCCTGCGCAAGCTGGCCCAGAAACGCCAAAAATTCGAGGCCGCCCGTCAGGAACGCCAGAAAACCCTGGAAAAGCCAGTGGTCTAGTGAGAAGTAATCAGTGAATAGTGATCAGTTGGCTTGCTAACCACGACCCACTGACCACTCATCACTGGGAACCAAGGAGTTTCTATGTACAAAACAACCGGATTTATCAGTTTTGTCCTGCGCCGATTTACGGGGGTGGCGCTGGTGTTGTATCTCTTTACCCATATGTGGGTGATCGGCTCCGTCAACCAGGGGCCGGAGGCCTTTGATGCCCGCCTGAATTTGGTCCAAACCAACTTCTTCAAACTTGCCGAAATCGCTCTGTTGGCTGCGGTGATTTATCACGCCTTCGACGGCATTCGCCTGATCATCGTGCACTATTTCAAAGTCACCGATTATCGCAAGAGTTTGTTTTACGCCGCCTTTGCTATTTCCGCTTTGTTGACGATTGCGGGAGGCGTACCCATATTTTTATTCATGCTTGAAGGCATGAAATAGGAGGAGCTCGATGCGTAT
Organism: uncultured Anaerolineales bacterium; assembly: GCA_964453155.1. GTDB lineage: Bacteria > Chloroflexota > Anaerolineae > Anaerolineales > UBA11858 > CAYVQU01. The sequence continues at coordinate 28,991 of CAYVQU010000028.1, forward strand.
CTTTCAAATGCAGCGCGTCAGCGCTATCGCCTTACTCGTTTTTATGACCATCCATATGATTGTGGTTCACTATCCGCCATTCCATATTGATTTCAGTCGGATCATCGATCGGATGGCCAGCCCGATTTGGAAAGGAATTGACATTCTTTTCTTATTCTTTGCGCTCATGCACGCGTTGACGGGGGCTTATCAGGTGCTTACTGATATACAGCAGGTCAACAAGTTCAAAAAAGCCCTGGCCTGGGCGGCGATCATTGGAGGGATCATCGCGTTTTACTACGGTACCATCACGGTTTTGGCGTTTCAGCCACCGGCATAAGTGCAAAACTCCGACTTCAATTCGGGGATTTGCGTATCAATAAATTGGAGAATGTAATGACTGCAAAATATAATGTTGAAGAGCTCCTCGCGAAAGCGAAGAAGCCCGCCGAAGATGCGATGTTTATGCATCAATTCTACAAGGGCAAAATGGAGACGACCCTCAAGTGTACGGTGCGCGATTTCGATGATTTCGCGATTTGGTACACGCCGGGTGTGGCCGCCCCCTGTCGGGATATTCACGCTAACCCCGAGATGGTGTACGAACACACCAGCAAAGCCAACACGATTTTGGTTGTGAGTGATGGGACGCGCGTGTTGGGTTTGGGTGATATCGGCCCGAAAGCCGGCCTGCCGGTAATGGAAGGCAAAGCGCTGCTGTTCAAATTCCTGGGTGGGGTGGACGCGGTGCCGATCATGCTCGATACCAAAGACCCGGATGAAATTATTAAAACCACGTTGATGATGCAACCGGCCTACGGCGGTGTCAACCTGGAAGATATTGCCCAGCCCAAGTGTTTCCGCGTGCTTGATGAACTGCGTGAGAAGGCCGAAATCCCGGTCTGGCACGATGACCAGCAAGGGACCGCGACCGTGACCCTGGCGGGTTTGGTGAATGCCCTCAAGATTGTTGACAAGAAGAAGGAAGATGTCAGCATCGCTTTCATTGGCAGTGGGGCTTCCAACGTGGCTTGCTCCCGCCTGATCTTTGGGTGGGGCGTCGATCCCGCCAAGTGCTTCATGGTGGACAGCAAAGGCATCTTAGGCCCGCACCGCAAAGATATCGAAGCCGTCAAGGCCGATTTCAAAGACAAATGGAAATTGTGTGAAACTACCAATGCCGAAGGTCGGGAAGGTGGCATCCCCGAGGCCATGAAGGGTGTTGACGTGGTAATTGCCCTCTCTCGCCCCGGTCCCGAGACCATCAAGAAGGATTGGGTTCGCGATATGGCCTCCGACGCCATCGTATTCGCCTGTGCCAACCCGATCCCCGAAATTTGGCCGTGGGAAGCTAAAGACGCTGGTGCCCGCATTGTGGCGACCGGCCGTTCTGATTTCCCCAACCAGGTCAACAACTCCCTCGGGTTCCCCGGCATCTTCCGCGGGACCCTGGATGTTCGAGCCTCCACCATTACCGATGAGATGTGCTTCGCCGCCGCCGAGGCCCTGGCCGATCAGATTGGCGATAAACTCTCCGAAGATCAGATTCTCCCCAACATGGATGATTGGGAAGTCTACCCCCGCGAGGCCGCGGCAGTCGCCATGAAAGCCATTGAGCAGGGCATTGCCAAGATTCACCTGACCTACGACGAAGCTTACGAACTGGCCACCGAGGTCATTGCCCGTTCGCGCGAACAGACTCGCCTGATGATGGAACATGGTCTGATTTGCGACTGTGGTAACCCCTAATCTTTTGATGTGGCTGAATCTTTCTGGCCTGAATCCCCCTTATATCCAAAAAACTGCCCCCAATTGCGGGGGCAGTTTTTCACTGGGTAGCACCTTTGTCTTATGCCAGTCCGTCACCTGAATTGTAAATATTGAGTATAATCTATTTACAATTCCCATCAATTGGTGTTGATTTATCTGAAATTCAATGGACCTGCAAACCGTTCTCTCCCGCCGACCGAAAATCATTTTGGCTGATGATGATTGGTTGAATCGCGATTTATTAGAGACCTACCTGACCAATGCCGGCTGTGAAGTTGCTGCATTTCCGGATGGTGAGCAGGCCTTGATTGCCATCCAGGAAACACTGCCCGATTTGGCGCTCCTCGATATCCGGATGCCGGGGAAAGATGGTTTATCGGTGTGCCGGGCGGTGAAAGACAACCCCCAAACTCAGTTTATTCCCGTTATTATTGTGACCGCACTGGATTCGCAAGATGAAGAGTTGAATGCGATCGAATCGGGGGCCGATGATTTTATTACCAAACCATTTAATTCAGTTATTTTGCTCACCCGGGTCCGTTCGTTGTTGCGGCTGAAGCGGTTGCATGATGAACTTGAGAGCAAAAACGATCTCTTGCGGCAGGCGTTTACCCGTTATGTGGATCACGAAGTTGCTGAAATCATAATTACAGATCCGGACCGTTACTTGAAATTGGGCGGGGAAACGCGGCAGATCACGGTCTTGTTCGCCGACTTGCGAGATTTTACCCGGTTTTCGGCGGTGCACCCAGCCCCTGAAGTCGTCGATATTCTCAACCTGGTTTTTAATGAGTTGGTCGAAATTGTTTTTAATCAAAAAGGGACATTTGATAAATTTTTGGGTGATGCGGTGATGGCCTTTTACGGCGCGCCCATTGAAGGCGATGACGACGCTGAACGGGCGATCCGATCGGCGATTGAGATGCAGCAATGCTTTACCCAATTGCGGTCTGAATATTCAATTTTAGAACCGCTGGGGTTAGGGGTGGGGGTTCATTCTGGGGAGGCAATTGTTGGCAATATCGGTTCTGAGCGGGTGATGGATTACACTGCGATTGGTGATAATGTCAACATTTCTCGGCGGTTACAAGAATTAGCTCGTCCAGGGGAGATACTGATCAGTGAAGCTACCCAGCAATTAGTGTCCGCGGCCAAAGTTAAACACTTGGGCACCCAAGCGTTACCAGGTCGGAGCGAACCGGTAACGATCTATTCCCTCCAAGATTTCTAAATATTGCCGGGTATTTGCCCGGATGCTATAATTTTGGCAGGCCCCAGTAGCTCAATAGGACAGAGCAACGCTCTCCTAAAGCGTAGGTTGTGCGTTCGATTCGCACCTGGGGCACACGCCTTAGGCACAAATCCCTTAGCCAAAACTAAGGGATTTTTTGTGTTGTCGTGATATGGGGCTTGAAAATAAATTGATTTTATGCTAATTTTGAGATTGAAATCAGGGAATGAATCTAAAAAGATTCTCGGAGAATAATAATGGGAGGCAAGCATGTTTCAGGATCATTATTCAAAAAAGTACTGGCAGCGCGTATTCGGGGTAGGAATTGTGTTATTGCAGATTTTCCTATTCGGCTCGCAGCGGGTAAATGCTAAAACAAATGATTGCTTTCTGGTTCAGAGCGCGGGAAATGAAGCTGTGAATGGTCTCTATCGCCAAATTGGAGCCCACAACCAAAAACCGGCCTACAAACATGCATCTGCGGAGTACTATGTATCATTTGACGCTTTGGGATATGGGTCAGAGTGGAATCTGACAACCGCGGTCGGCGGCGGATTAGATTTGTATTTCATCCAATCCGATCAACAATCTGTCCCCGAAACAGGATGGTTGCATGGGTTGCGGGGATTGTATCCTGGAATGGTCATCAGTTGGGATGTCTGCCAAGAAGCAGGGAATGAAAGCCAAATTTTCGATTTGACTTGGGGCCAAACTTTAGAAGGTGCATTCGGCAAACAGGGAATTTTCACTCCTGAATCATTTACATCTGGCCATGTGGTTATCACTAAATTACCTGCGCGGGAGCTACCCCTGGCCCAGAATTTGCATCTCTATGGGAAAGGTATGCGAGTAGATTTTTATAATCAAGATGGTGCCAGCTACAAAACATTTCAGGGCCTGAATTATCTGTTTTTTAATTTGGATCGACAAACGCGCAAACTGTGGTGGTCGGGTGAGTTGCAGATTTTCCATTTTGAGGCCAATCGGGGTTGGCAAGCCGTGCCTGGATTTTGGGTTCGTTCCCGTTGGCCGGGACGAATCGCCACATTAATAACCAGCCCGGGGATATTTGTTCTTGGAACTCAAAAATGATAAGCTTGCAAACCACTTGACCTCGCGGTAAGATGAATTTATGAAAAAAATGAGCGGGAATCTACGTTACTTCGTGGCTTTTGTCGGAATTGGGATTTTGATTCTCATGGTCATTAGTTTTAACAACCGGGTTACCGAACTACGGAAACTTGAAGCCGAAGCCGAAGAAATTGGTGCTCAGGTTTCTGAATTACAGGCCACCCATGATCTGCTCGGAACCCAGATTGCTCATGCTACCTCGGACGCGGCCGTAGAAGCATGGGCTTATGAAGAAGCCAAAATGATCCGAGAGGGTGACCACCCAATCGCGCCCCTGCCCTCAAATGATCAGAATGTATTTCAAGATGAAATCCAATTCTCTCAATCATCGCTATCATTAGAAAACTGGCAGGTTTGGAAAGCCCTGTTTTTCGATTCAAACTCGCCTTGACGCAACCCCACCGGCGTGCTATAATCTCGCCGCTCTACAAAACGACGCGGGGTGGAGCAGTGGCAGCTCGTCGGGCTCATAACCCGAAGGTCCCAGGTTCGAGTCCTGGCCCCGCTACTAAAGAAGAACCGTAGCTTTCCGAGCTACGGTTTTTTGTTTACCTGACGAACCGCGGTTGAAATTTCCATAAAAAAGGAGAATTATGTGGTGAACCGCCGTTTGGAGGGTATGATGCTATTTAGAAAGGCTTTTGTGGGGAGGGCCAATACTAATTTACATCACTCACTATAACCCTCTGTCGACGGTATATCGGATCAAATCCGCGGTGGTTTTCAGGTTGAGTTTTTCAAGAATTCGGGTTCGATAAGTGCTGACGGTTTTCGGGCTTAAACCGAGTTCGTGGGCAATTTGGGATATCGATTGCCCACGGCCGATCGCCAGTAACACTTGAAATTCACGATCTGACAAGGCCTTATGTCGGTCGGTCAATTCAGGGGAAGCTAAGTCATCGGCTAACATTTCGGCCATCGCCAAGGTTACATATTTTCCCCCACCAATCACCTTCCGGATTGCACCGAGCAGCTCTGCTGGAGCACTATCTTTGGTTAGATAGCCAAACGCGCCAGCTTTGAGCACCCGACGGGCGAAGTGCTCTTCAGGATACATACTCAACATTAACACCCGGGTATCCGGGCTGATCATTCGAACTTGTTTGAGCACATCTAGGCCACTGCCATCGGGGAATGAGATATCCAATAATAAGATTTGATAGTCCCCCTCGCGAACTGCCTGGATGGTACCTTGGGCAGTATCCACTTCATAGACATCAATTGGACGTGAAATCTCGGCCAGAATGTCTTTCACCCCCCGGCGTACAATAGCATGATCGTCAGCAATCAAGATTTTGATTACCATTAGGCTTTTCTTTCTGATACTTGGTTGATTTTGGCAAGAATATTGAATATTGTGTAGTGGTCAACAATACCTTGAACATTAACGTCATTGCGAACGAAGCGGAGCGAAGTGCGGCAATCTGAATCTGCCAGGATGTAGACTGCTTCGGCGATAATGCTGCCTCGCAGTGACGTTAATTCTTTCATTGTTCAAGCTTCTATTGATGAGTACAGAATATTGAAAATTGCCTAGAACTTATCCATTTCATCCATAGTTTAGCATGAAATCTTAACCGCCCCAATAGTGCCATAGCAATTCAAAATTAATTATTTGGCTATCCGGGGCAATTCACCAGTGCATTTGCTACCTATATTCAGGTGATTTCTTGCTTGGTAGGCGGCCAGGGTATTTGCACCCGAACCCTAGTTCCTCGCCCAGGTTTACCCTCGAATTCCATTGAACCACCCCACTGGGAAGCTCTTTCCCGCATACCCAAAATACCTAATGATCCAGAAGCAGTTCGTTCTTCATCTGTAAAACCTCGGCCGTCATCCCGCACAGTGAGTTGCAGATCGTTCTTGGCTATTTTCAAGTTCGCTTCGACTTTCTTAGCTTGAGCATGTCGAGCAACATTTGTGAGAATCTCTTGATATATCCGGAATAGGGTTGTTTGCAGGTCGGGATGAAGATCATAATCATCGGGGGGCAAGGATATTGTGGCAATAATTTTCGACCGGAGACTGAATTCTTCGGAATACCACTCTAGGGCCGGCCACAAACCCAGTTGATCCAACACGCCCGGGCGTAAATCCGAAGAGATACGGCGGATGATTGTAATGGCGTCGTCAATCAGGTCATTCATTCTATCGAGGCGAATGCGGAGATCATCATCTGCATCAATCCGACGTTCTAACCAGGCCAAATCCATTTTTAATCCTGTCAGCATTTGACCAAATTCATCATGAATCTCGCGAGAAATATGGGCGCGTTCCTCTTCGATCAGTGATTGGAGATGGTTGGTAAGTGATCGCAATTGTTGGCGTGATTTCCGCAGCTCTGAATCAATATTTTTGCGTTCAGTAATATCTACGGATGTTCCCCAGATGCGGAACAAATGATTGTCTTCAATGACGCTGGTTCCCGAATGTAGTCTAAATACTTTGCTCCCATCTCTAGTCGATCCTTCTTCTTCATAGTTTTTAAAACCATAACCACCCAAAATCCAATCACGAACTGTCTCTTCTCCAGTGATGGGAGCATCACGATATGTCTCTCGGATTGTCGGTCTACTGCTGAGATACTCTTCGCTTGAAGAAAAACCATCCATATTGGCCATGGACTGGTTGACTTCAACCAGAAATGATTGATCTAAGATCCATTCAATCTGTTTTTCGATTGGAATGTTGATTGGCATTGGTGGTCTGATTTCATAATTCCATACCCCTACCGGATTGTCGGCTACAAAAACCCGATACCGGGTTGCAATTTCACTCAGCTCTTGGGTGCGCGCGGCAACCTGTTGCTCAAGGTCCATTTGTAATTGCCTGAGTTCCAGATGGGTACGAATTCTGGCTAACAATTCTTCAGGCACAAATGGTTTTTGAACGTAATCTACGCCCCCAATATCTAAAGCTTTCACTTTTTCAGCGCTATCAAATAACGCGCTTAAAAATATCACTGGGATATCGGTTGTTTTTGGATCAGCTTTCAACCGGCGACACACTTCGAAACCGTCCATCCCCGGCATGATAATATCCAACAAGATCAAATCTGGTTGGTTTAGCTGAACAAATTGGAGTGCCAATTTTCCATGCGGGGCTGGGCGAACCCCGTATCCCTGCTCAGATAATATGTCATGGAGCAATTTTAAATTTGCCGGTTCATCATCAACAATTAAGATATCTGCTGGTATTTGTATGGAGTTCATTCGGCACTCAAAAAGGGGATCAATTCAAAAGCTCCAAAAGTTGGTCATAATCATATTGATTCACCAATTCGGTCAAGTATTTTGCTAAATCTGGATTCACCTGGTCAACTTCTGTGATCAATCTAGACAGGGTGTCCAGGTGACCACCCATCGCGGCATCTCGCATGTCGGCAGTTAATTCCGAGGAAAGTGCGGCCATCATTACAGTTAAATCCGGCGCGGCCAAAGTCTCTTTTTCTGGTGAGCTTGCATCCTGAGTGGCAAATTGATATTCGACTGCCAAATGCTCATGAAGCGTTTCAAAAATGACATTCTCTTTGAAAGGTTTCCGGATAAAACCATCGGCGCCAATTTCGAGAATCTCGCGCCGATTTTCCTCGAAGGCACTGGCTGTAACCGCAATGACCGGGATATGCTGCCATTCGGGGTCGGCCTTGATCTCTTTGGTTGTCACGCGGCCATCCATCACGGGCATGTTCATATCCATTAGAATAACATCTGGCTGCCGGTTTTTCAACCTCTGGAGGGCCTCAAATCCATTGGCAGCTTCTTGAACGGTAAAACCAACGCGCGTCAAGATCAGATTCAATAACTCGCGATCAGCTGGATTATCATCGACGACCAAAATCTCAAAAGCACGCTGTCCAGGTGCCAAGCCCTCAACCTGACGGGTTGATGACGGTGGCTGAATGGCTTGTTGATCCCCACGCTGCACAGATACTGCAACCTCGAACCGACTACCCCCTCCGATCTGACTGGTGACTTCGATCGTGCCCCCCATCAAATCGACATACTGTTTGGTAATCGACAAACCTAACCCGGTGCCTTCCTGGATACCAACCCCACTGGCTGTTTGTTCAAATGGGATAAACAACTTTTCTATTTCTTCTGGAGAAATCCCAACCCCAGTATCTTGAACCATAAACCAGAGGCTAACAGTATTAGCATTGAAATTCTCAGTCGAAACATGTAAGGTGATATTTCCCTGCGGAGTGAACTTGATTGCATTTCCAAGTAGATTGATGAGAATTTGGCGGATTTTGCTCTCATCGCCATACAATGGCATTTCCAGATCTGCATTCTGGCTACTCACATTAAAAATGAGGCCTTTGGTATTGGCGCGATAACCATAAGTAGTTTCCAGATCAAATATTAAATTCCGCAGGCTGAAATTATTGGGATTGAGAGTCGTCCGTCCAGCTTCAATTTTAGACATTTCTAAGACATCATTGATCAAATTGAGCAAGTGTTCGCCACTCCGCACGATGGTTTGGATCCGGTTGTGTTGTTCGGTTTGCAAACTTGGATCGCGCTCCAGTAACTGAGAAAAACCCAAAATGGCATTCATTGGCGTGCGAATTTCATGCGACATATTTGCCAGGAATACGCTTTTGGCTTGATTAGCTTTCTCGGCTTCTTCCTTCGCTTCCTGGAGGGCAGCTTGCGAAATTTCAAGCTCCGCCAGGGCTTCCTCAGTTCGCAGGCGCATCCGATTGGCATCCTGCATCACACTCATGGCCGCCCGGCGGGATTTCTCTAATTCTTGGGTGCGAGCAGATACTTGATTTTCTAATTGATCGCGATGCGTTCGGAGTTGATCTTCATATTGCTTCAGGGCATATAGATGCCCTATCGTGACGGCATATAACCCTAATAATTCTCGATCTGCTTCAGTCAGGGGGTTTTTCTGGATAAAGTTATCGATACTAATATAACCGATATTCCGTTCGCCATCCCAAATCGTAGCTGCGGCTTGAGCACCACTGCCTACGACTTCACTCTCGGTGTCGAGTAAATTGCGTTCTGGCCAGATTGAAGTTGCCGGTTGCTCATGCGATAGTAATTCCCTGGTTATCTCGTCGAAAGTGTGGGATAAGCCCCGCTCATCGCGAATATTGCCAGCCTCATCAATGCCATAAGTACCGGTAAGTTTTTCAGGATCTTCACTGCGGAACCAAATACCGATCCGATCAAATCCTAACCTTTTCCGCCCTAATTCCACCGCGCTACGACAAAGTGCGTCGATCGATGACGCTTTTGAGATATCAACGCTGATTGAAATCAAACTTTGCAATCGTTCTTGAAAACGGAGCTCTTTTTCTCGCTGTTCTTGGATTGCATTTTCTCCCTGTTTTCTCTCAGTGATATCCCGGATGATACTCTGAATATAGCGTGGAGTACCATCAGCATAACGTAAGATTGAAACATTGATTTCGGCTGGAAAAAGCGTTCCATCTTTTTTCCGCATTGTTCGTTCAAAGGCTGGAAATTCGGTTCCCTGCAATAAGGCTTCTAAATTTTTGCTGGCTTGTTTAAGTTCTTGATGATCAGTTACATCTTCAAACGTCAACTGCATTAATTCATCAATCGAATAACCGAGGCTATCGGCGATCTTTTGATTGACAGCCACAAAAGTACCATCGGGTTTTAATATCGTAATCCCATCATTGGCCTTTTCGAAGATAGCCCGGTACCGTTCTTCACTCTCCCGCAGCGTTTCTTCAGCCTGTTTGCGTTCGGCAATATCCCAGGCCAGATCAGCCAAGTGTGACACGACCCGGATATCCCGATCCGTATAATCGACGGGTTTGTTACCGATGCCCAAAATGGCTGTGATTTTGTCGCCGCGCATGACCGGGACTACCAATTGCCGGATCACTTCGGCATGCCCCTCCGGCAAACCTTTGCGATTTGGCAACGCGGTATAGTCATTATGGATCACCGGTTGCCGCTGATGGATACAATCCACCCAAACCCCAGCTTGATCTATTGGATAATGTAATCCTTTACCTTCGGCCTCACAAAACTCAGCCTTAGTACGGTTGGACCAGTTCTGGAGCGTAAGACTAATCTGATCGTCTTCAATGAAATGATAGAAACCGATCTGGCTGCTCGTCAATTTTTCGGCTTCGTTGAGGGTTTCTTCAAGTAATTCATCTAAAGAATGGGTTTCGGCAAAATCCAATAAATATATACGTGAAGCGTTGATCACTTCAATTAATTTGCTATCCGTAATATCGCGGGTGATACCCACCACTCGGGTGGCACGCTGATTTTCAGCGCGGGCCACGGCCTTTGCCATACTCTGGACATATATCCAGTCGCCGTTTTTGTGCCGCAAGCGCGGATCAAGGTGATAAGTTTCCAGCCGACCGGCAATGAAGTCTTCATAAGTATTCTCAAACATACTGACATCATCGGGATGAACGCGGGCAACGAGCCACTCATAAATTTGATCATAAGGGGGCAGTTCATCCAGCTGGTAGCCCAGAATTTCAGCCCAGCGGTGGCTGTAATAACCATTTTTATCCCTGGGAATCGAGTGATCGTAAATTCCCGCCGCGCTAGCTTCTAAGGCGAGTTCAAGCCGTTGTTGGTTGCTCTCGAGATTGTCTTGATGAGCATGCAAATCTTGATTCGCAGCTAGCAATTCGGTAGTTCGCTTCTCAACCTGTTCCTCAAGGTTGGACCGCAGGCGAGAAAGAGCGATATGGGTTTCTATCCGGGCCAAAATTTCGGCTTCATGAAACGGTTTCGTGACGTAATCCTGACCTCCAGCTCGAAAACCTTCGAGTTTGGCTTCCATATCTTCGAGCACACTTAAAAATATGACTGGGATGTGTTGATGCTCGGGATTGGCTTTTATCCGCCGGCAAACTTCGTAGCCGTCCAGGCCGGACATTTTGATATCCAGTAGGATCAGTTCGGGCGGATTGGCCGCAATTTGTTTGAGGGCGGTCTGACCGTCGCGGTGGACGCGCGTATCGTAGCCGTGCTGCTCAAGAAAAGCAGATAATGTTCGCAAATTATTGGGGGTATCATCAATAATCATGATATCCCCTTTGCCGTTAAGATCGATCAAAGGATTTTTCATTACTGGTAAATAATTATGGTGCGGTAATCTCTACAATTCTTTCAAAATTCACTACCCTACATGTAGGATGAGTTTATCAGGTTGAAAGCGAAAAAAGACAT